>NZ_JBHYVC010000029.1:0-58096 GCF_042749965.1 Streptomyces sp. NPDC059454
GCGCCGGATCCCGGGGCCGGCGCCGTCGCGTCCGGTGGGCGTTCTCGTCAGACGAGGGCCTCCACGGCGACCGTGGCGAAGACATGGTCCTGCTCCGGTGCGCCACCGCCGACACCGATCGCGCCGATCAGCCGGCCGTCGCGCCGGACGGGCACGCCTCCGGCGATGAACAGCAGCGGCCGGTCGAGTGCAGTGGGCAGGGTGTGGAAGAGGCCTCCGGGCTGCACGGCGTCCACGAGGTCGGCGGTCGGCGCGTTCAACTGGAGCGCGGTGTACGCCTTGCGGGTGCTGGTCTCCCCGGAGATCAGCACGGCGCGGTCGTCCCGGCGGAAGGCGAGCAGATGCCCGCCCGCGTCGAGGACGGTGACGCTGACCGTGACACCGGCCGCGTCCGCGGCCTGGTACGCCGCGCTGACCAGGGCTTCGGCTTCCGCGGTGGTGAGCGGGGCGACGGTGGTGGTGGTGCTCATGAGGAGAGTTCTCCTTGTGGTACTCGGTGATGTCGATGGTGCCGGGCGGGGAACCGGCGGACGTGGGGGCGGCCCTGGCCCCACGTCCGCCGGTCCTGTGGGTCAGTGGGGGACGGCGGTTTGCCGCTCGGTGGGCGCCGGGCCGGCGAGTACGGTGCCGGATGGAATGCCGCGGCGCTCGAGAGCGGCCGAGACGAACGCCAGCACCAGGGCGCTCGCGGCGAGAACGGCACCGATCCAGTTGGGTGCGGTGTAGCCGAGGCCGGCCCCGATCACGAGGCCGCCGAGCCAGGCGGACAGCGCGTTGCCGAGGTTGAAGGCACCGATGTTCAGGGCCGAGGCCAGGGTGGGAGCGCCGTGCGCCTGGTCGAGGACCCGCTTCTGCAGGGGCGGCACCGTGGCGAATCCCAGGGCGCCGATGAGGGCGATGGTGACGGCGGCGGCGATCTTGTTGTGCGCGGTCAGGGTGAAGAGTGCGAGGACGACGGCGAGGGCGCCCAGGGAGAGGTACAGCATGGGCATCAGGGCGCGGTCCGCGTACCTGCCGCCGATGAGGTTGCCGCCGACCATGCCGAGGCCGAAGAGGACCAGCAGCCAGGTCACGGAGCCGTCGGCGAAGCCGGCGACGTGCGTCATCATCGGTGCGATGTAGGTGATGGCCGCGAAGACGCCACCGAATCCCAGAACGGTCATCGCCATGGCGAGCAGGACCTGGACGTTCTTCAGGGCGGCCAGTTCGTGACGCAGTCGCACTCCCTCGGCCTTGGGCATGTCGGGGACGAGCCTGGCGATGCCGGCCAGGCCGGCGACGCCGAGGGCGGCGACGATGCCGAAGGTGACCCGCCAGCCGATGGACTGGCCGACGAGCGTGCCCAGCGGAACACCGACGACATTGGCGACGGTCAGTCCGGTGAACATCAGGGCGATGGCTCCGGCCTTCTTGTCCGGGGCGACCAGGTCGGCCGCGACCACCGAGCCGATACCGAAGAAGGCACCGTGGGCCAGCGAGGCGACCACCCGTCCGGTCAGCATGAGGCCGAAGGACGGGGCCAGCGCGGAGAGCAGGTTCCCCGCGACGAACAGCCCCATCAACAGCATCAGCATCCGTTTGCGGGAGATCCTGGTGCCGAGCACGGTCATCAGCGGGGCGCCGAACATGACGCCCAGCGCGTAGCCGGTCACCAGATAACCGGCGGTGGGGATGGAGACACCGAAGTCACCCGCGACCTCGGGCAGCAAACCCATGATCACGAACTCCGTGGTTCCGATCCCGAAGGCCCCGATCGCGAGGGCCAGAAGCGCGAGAGGCATGGGGGACAGACCTTCCCAGACGATTGCAGGAGCGTTTTGCGCGCCTCAACAATAATTGCAGACGCTTGATATTTGCAAGCGCCGTATATTGCAGACTTGCTCTACCCTGGTGTCAGCAGCTCCTGGACGGAGGAAACGCCCATGACCGCCACGGATCCCGCGCTCACCGCCCTCGCTCAGGGCTGGTGCGCACTCTCCCTGCTGCACGGGAGAATCGAGACCCACATCGAGCGCGCCCTTCAGGCCCGGCACGACCTGAGCGTGCGGGAGTACTCCCTGCTCGACGTACTGAGCCGGCAGCACGACGGCGACGGGGGCCATCTGCAGATGAAGCAGGTCGCCGACGCGGTCGTGCTCAGCCAGAGCGCCACCACGCGCCTGGTCACCCGTCTCGAGGACCGCGGACTGCTGGAGCGCTACCTGTGCCCCACCGACCGCCGGGGCATCTACACCAACGTCACCGAGGCCGGTCTCAAGCTGCTGGACGAGGCGCGGCCGACCAACGACACGGCCCTGCGCGGGGCCCTCGATGCGGCGGCGGAGAATCCCGACCTCGCTCCCCTGGTCCGGGCCGTGGAAACGCTGAAGGCGCCGGTGCCCGCGTAGGGTTCCGGCATGGAAGATCTGGAGATACGGGCCGCGGTCGCCGACGACGTTCCCGCGATCGTCGGCATGCTCGCGGACGACCCCCTGGGCGCGCGGCGCGAGTCGCCGGACGACCTCGGTCCCTACCTGACCGCTCTGGAGCGGCTCGACGCCGACCCGAATCAGCACCTGGTCGTCGCGGTCCGCGAAGGCCGCGTCGTCGGCACGCTCCAGCTCACGATCGTTCCCGGACTCTCCCGCCGCGGTGCCACCCGGTCGATCGTCGAAGCGGTCCGCGTCCACGCGGACGCGCGCGGCAGCGGCCTGGGAAGCCGGCTCGTCGAGTGGGCGATCGACGCATCCCGCCGCGAGGGCTGCCAACTGGTCCAGCTGACCTCCGACAGCACCCGGACCGATGCCCACCGCTTCTACGAGCGACTCGGTTTCACGGCCTCCCACGTGGGCTTCAAACTGCCGTTGTGACGAAGAGGGCCGGGCCCTGTTCCACGTGAAACAGGACCCGCTTCCACTCCCTGGCGGCCGGGAGCTAGCCGATGCCCCGCCATCCCTCCGGGTCCACTCCGCCCGGCACAGGAGCCCTCTCGTCGTACGGTTGACGCGTGAACACGAACGAGCCCAGGTCGAGATGGCTCAGCGACCCGTCCGACCGCCGTACGGGCTTGAGGAGTTCTCCGGCGTAGTAGCCCTCCAGGCCCACCCAGGCGCCGTCCGCTGTCGGTCGGAAACGCGAGCGCCGGCCGTTGCCGGACAACGGCTCCAACGCGACGAGGCCGTCGGCCGAGAGCCGGAGCGCGAACGCGGACGTCCCCCAGTACCACTGCCCCACCCACTCCAGTACCGCTGGATCCGCCTCTCGCAGCGGCTGCCAGGGAGCCGGGATACGCGGTTCCGCCTCGGCGACGATCCGGATCAGATCGGCTGCGACCGTGAACGGCGCCGGTCCGGAGGTGCAGTTGGCCAGGACCACCGCGCTCACGTCGTCCGCCACGCTGATCGTGAGACAGGCGAGGAAGCCCGGCAGTGAACCTGTGTGCCCGACAAGAGAACGCCCGTGCTGGTGACGGATCTCCATGCCCAGGCAGTACGCATAGCCGCTCGCCACGTCCGCCGCCTCGACCGGCGCGGCCGGTGTCCTCATCTCCCGCAACGACCCGGCGCTCAGCACCCGTTCGTCACCCTCGACCAGGAAGGCGGCGAAGCGCGCCAGATCACTTGCGGTGGACCACAGCTGGCCGGCGGGCGCCATCACCCCGAGGTCCTCCAAGGGCTCGGGCAGCATCACATCGGCCCACGGATGCACCGCCCAGCCACCCGCGTGCGGCGTTTCCGCGCGCACAGTCGTGCGACGCAGGCCCAGAGGTGCGAGCACTTCGCGCCGGAGCACCTCCTCCCACGGGGCACCGCGCAGCTTCTCGACCAGGGCACCGAGCACCGCGTATCCGGGGTTCGAGTAGTGGAACCGCCGGCCGACGGGGTGCACCAGGGGCCGCTCGCCCAGCACGTCGGCGAGACCGGGGCGCAGGGAGCCAGGGGTCCGTTCCCACCAGGGCCCGGGCGTCTCGGCGGCCAGCCCACCACTGTGTGCGAGCAGTTCGGCGACGGTCGCCCCGCCCACCCCCGTACCCGGCAGGTGCCTCTCCAGTGGGTCGGCGAGATCGAGCGCTCCCTCGTCACGCAGCCGGAGCACCAGAACGGCCGTGAAGGTCTTGGTGATCGAACCGATCCGGTACTGCACGTGCTCGTCCGGAGCGTGTCCTTCCACCGACGTCCACGCTCCCGTCCACACGGCCTTCCCGCCCCGCACCACGGCCGCGACGAGCGACGGCGCGCGTCCTTCGCTCTGGGCGACGGCGACCCTGTGCAGCAACGCCCGCCGCGTACCGGGCAGCAGTTCTTCCTGATGAGGTGTCGTCATGCCCTCAGTTCACCAGGAACGGATCAGGTCTGCGCCATGTCCACGAAGCGCGAGTAATGGCCCTGGAAGGCGACCGTGATCGTGGCCGTCGGACCGTTTCGGTGCTTCGCCACGATCAGGTCCGCCTCACCCGCGCGCGGGGACTCCTTCTCATAGGCGTCCTCGCGGTGCAGCAGGATGACCATGTCGGCATCCTGCTCGATGGACCCGGACTCACGCAGGTCGGAGACCATCGGCTTCTTGTCCGTGCGCTGCTCGGGGCCACGGTTGAGCTGGGAGAGCGCGATCACCGGGACCTCCAGCTCCTTGGCGAGCAGCTTGAGGTTACGGGACATGTCCGAAACCTCCTGCTGCCGGCTCTCGGCGCGTTTGGAACCGCCGGACTGCATCAGCTGGAGGTAGTCGATGACAACCAGCCGGATGTCGTTGCGCTGCTTGAGGCGACGGCACTTGGCGCGGATCTCCATCATCGACAGGTTCGGGGAGTCGTCGATGTAGAGCGGTGCCGCCGAGACATCCGGCATCCGGCGTGCCAGGCGGGTCCAGTCCTCGTCGGTCATCGTGCCGGAGCGCATGTGGTGCAGGGCGACCCGGGCCTCGGCGGACAGCAGGCGCATCGCGATCTCGTTGCGCCCCATCTCGAGCGAGAAGATGACGCTCGGCAGGTTGTTCTTGATGGACGCGGCCCGCGCGAAGTCCAGGGCGAGCGTCGACTTGCCCATCGCGGGACGCGCGGCGATGACGATCATCTGTCCCGGGTGCAGGCCGTTGGTGAGCGAGTCGAAGTCGGTGAACCCGGTGGGCACCCCGGTCATCTCACCGCTGCGCGATCCGATCGCCTCGATCTCGTCGAGCGCGCCCTCCATGATGTCGCCGAGCGGCAGGTAGTCCTCGCTGGTGCGCTGCTCGGTGACCGCGTAGATCTCCGCCTGCGCTCGGTTGACGATCTCGTCTACGTCGTCGTCGGCCGCGTACCCCATCTGCGTGATGCGCGTGCCCGCCTCGACCAGGCGGCGCAGCACGGCGCGCTCGTGCACGATCTCCGCGTAATAGGCCGCGTTGGCCGCCGTGGGGACCGTCTGGACGAGGTTGTGCAGATACGAGGCCCCGCCGACCTTGTTGATCTCACCGCGCTTGGTCAGCTCCGCGGCGATGGTGATGGGGTCGGCCGGCTCTCCCTTGGCGTAGACGTCGAGGATGGCCGTGTAGATGGTCTCGTGGGCCGGCTTGTAGAAGTCGTGGCCCTTGAGGATCTCTACGACGTCGGCGATGGCGTCCTTGGACAGCAGCATGCCGCCCAGCACGGACTGCTCGGCATCGAGGTCCTGCGGCGGCACCCTTTCGAACGCGGAGCCTGCGCCGTCCCATCCGCCGTTGTCCCGGCCACGGTCGTGCTGCTCGTCGCGGCCACTGCCCCGGTCCTCGCGGCGACGGGAGGCGGGCAGACGATCACTGGGTCCGCTCTCGGCCCACGGGTCGTCCAAGGGCTCGGAAATGCTCACCGAGCCACCTCCTCCCGTCCGCCGGAACGGACCTCGCCGTGCCTCTCTGTTCTACGGCACGGCACTGACAAATCAAGAAGCCCAACTCCGCTTGTCGCACGCCGGATTTGCGGCGTTTCTGAAACCGGTGGACGGAGCGAGCGCCGGACCACCGTAGGCCCGTCGGCACCGTCAGCCAATCCGGTTATCCACAGGGCATGTGGACGACCGGCCCAATGCTGTGGAGAACTCCGCGAAACCTGTGCACGAGCCGGTGGACAGTCCTGTGAACAAGCCCGCACCTTTGCCGCCAGCAAGGTCGTGACCTGCGGGTTCATCATCCACCGGCTGTGCAGAAGAAAAAGTTGCCAGGTCGGCTCAAGATCGCTTCATCAGGTGTACGCAAGCCCACACCCAGAGAGACCAAGTAAGGGTCTCTAAAGCTTTGCATCTCTTACCTGTGGACGATTAGATTGGTGCACATGACACAGGCCCCCGCGCGGCCCGGAGCCGCTCGACGACGGCATGACCGCGAGATCGTCATGCTGGCAGTCCCCGCCTTCGGCGCTCTCGTCGCCGAGCCGCTCTTCGTCATGGCGGACAGCGCCATCGTCGGCCATCTGGGCACGGCACAGCTCGCCGGTCTCGGCGTCGCCTCGGCCCTCCTGATGACCGCCGTGAGCATCTTCGTCTTTCTGGCCTATGCCACCACGGCCGCCGTCGCCCGGCGCGTCGGAGCCGGTGACCTCCCGTCGGCCATCCGTCAGGGCATGGACGGAATCTGGCTGGCCCTGCTCCTCGGCGCCACCGTCATGGCCGTCGTCCTGCCCACGGCACCCGCCCTCGTGGACCTCTTCGGCGCCTCCGACACAGCGGCCCCCTACGCGACCACCTATCTGCGGATCTCCACACTCGGCATACCGGCCATGCTGGTCGTGCTCGCCGCGACCGGTGTCCTCCGCGGACTGCAGAACACCAGGACACCGCTCTACGTCGCCCTCGCCGGCTTCGTCACCAACGGTGTGCTCAATGTCGCGCTGGTCTACGGCGCCGGCCTCGGCATCGCGGGCTCCGCCTGGGGCACCGTCATCGCCCAGTGCGGCATGGCCGCGGTCTATCTGGCCGTGGTGCTGCGCGGGGCACGCAGGCACGGGGCGTCGCTGCGCCCGGACGCCGCCGGGATCAGGGCGTCCGCCCAAGCGGGCGTTCCTCTGCTGGTGCGCACCCTCTCGCTCCGGGCGATCCTGATGATCACGACAGCCGTCGCCGCACGTCTAGGCGACTCCGACATCGCGGCCCACCAGATCATCCTCTCCCTGTGGAGCCTGCTCGCCTTCGCGCTGGACGCCATCGCCATCGCCGGTCAGGCCATCATCGGACGTTATCTGGGCGCCGGCGACACCCGGGGTGCCCGTGAGGCATGCCGCCGCATGGTCGAGTGGGGTATCGCGGTCGGTATCGTCCTCGGCGTCCTGGTGATGCTCGCCCGGCCGGTGTTCCTGCCCCTGTTCACCAGTGACGCCACGGTCACGGACGCTGCCCTGCCCGCCCTGGTGCTGGTGGCGCTGTCCCAGCCGATCTGCGGCATCGTCTTCGTCCTGGACGGAGTCCTGATGGGCGCGGGCGACGGACCGTACTTGGCCTGGGCAATGCTGCTGACCCTCGCGGTGTTCACTCCCGCCGCCCTGCTGGTTCCCTCGTTCGGGGGCGGACTCACCGCACTGTGGGCCACGATGACGCTCATGATGACCGTGCGGATGCTGACCCTGTGGCTCCGTACGCGCTCCGGCCGCTGGATCGTCACGGGCGCCGCACGCTGACCGTTTCACGTGAAACACGGCGATGGGGGCCGCACCCCGAAGGGTGCGGCCCCCATGCTCACTGCCTCAGCGAGCGCGGCATTCAGCCGGCGACGACCTCGATGCTGACCTTGGCGGCCACCTCGGGGTGCAGACGCACGGACGTCTCGTGGGCGCCCAGCGTCTTGATCGGCGAGCCCAGCTCGATGCGGCGCTTGTCGACCTCGGGACCACCGGCGGCCTTGATCGCCGAAGCGATGTCGGCCGGGGTGACGGAACCGAAGAGACGACCGGCGTCGCCGGAGCGGACGGCCAGGCGGACCTTGACGCCCTCGAGCTGGGCCTTCACCTGGTTGGCCTGCTCGATGGTCTGGATCTCGTGGATCTTGCGAGCACGACGGATCTGCTCGACGTCCTTCTCGCCGCCCTTGGTCCAGCGGATCGCGAGCTTCCGCGGAACCAGGTAGTTGCGAGCGTAACCGTCCTTGACGTCGACGACGTCGCCCGCGGCACCGAGGCCGGAGACCTCGTGGGTGAGGATGATCTTCATGAGTCGGTCACCCTTCCCTTATCGCGCGGTGGAGGTGTAGGGCAGCAGCGCCATCTCACGGCTGTTCTTGACAGCCGTGGCGACGTCACGCTGGTGCTGCGTGCAGTTGCCGGTCACGCGGCGGGCACGGATCTTGCCGCGGTCGGAAATGAACTTCCGCAGCATGTTCGTGTCCTTGTAGTCCACGTACGTGACCTTGTCCTTGCAGAATGCGCAGACCTTCTTCTTAGGCTTGCGCACAGGCGGCTTCGCCATGATGTTTCTCCTGTGTGATCAAGAAGTGTGGGTACGGCCCGCCTAGAAGGGGGGCTCGTCCGAGTAGCCGCCGCCGCTGCCGCCGCTGCCGCCGGAGCCACCGCCCCAGCCACCGCCGCCACCGCCCTGCTGGCCACCGGCGGGAGCGCCGGTCGCCCACGGGTCGTCGGCGGGGGCGCCGCCGCCCTGCTGGCCACCGCCGGGGCCACCGCCCCAGCCGCCACCACCCTGGCCGCCACCGCCGCCCTGGCCGCCGCCGTAGCCTCCCTGGCCACCGCGACCGGTGGTCTTGGTGACCTTGGCCGTGGCGCTGCGCAGGCTGGCGCCGACTTCCTCGACGTCCAGCTCGTAGACCGTGCGCTTGACGCCCTCACGGTCCTCGTAGGACCGCTGCTTCAGCCGGCCCTGCACAATGACGCGCATGCCTCGCTGGAGCGACTCGGCGACGTTCTCCGCCGCCTGACGCCAGACCGAGCAGGTCAGGAACAGGCTCTCGCCGTCCTTCCACTCGTTCGTCTGGCGGTCGAAGGTGCGGGGGGTCGACGCGACACGGAACTTCGCGACGGCCGCACCGGACGGGGTGAAGCGCAGCTCGGGGTCGTCGACAAGATTGCCGACGACCGTGATGACGGTCTCGCCTGCCATGGGGAACCTCTCGGCGGGTTTGCTGCTGGCTGCTTGTGCTGCTACTCGAGTCCCGGGACCAACTGAGCGGAAGGGCTCAGTGGGTCTCGGGGCGGAGGACCTTGGTCCGGAGGACCGACTCGTTCAGGTTCATCTGGCGGTCGAGCTCCTTGACGACCGCAGGCTCGGCCTGCAGGTCGATGACCGAGTAGATGCCCTCGGGCTTCTTCTTGATCTCGTACGAGAGACGACGACGGCCCCAGGTGTCGACCTTCTCGACCTTTCCGCCGCCGTCACGGACGACAGAAAGGAAGTTCTCGATCAGCGGGGAGACAGCGCGCTCCTCGATGTCGGGGTCGAGGATGACCATCACCTCGTAGTGACGCATGTGGAACCCACCTCCTTTGGACTCAGCGGCCACGGTCGTTCCGTGGCAGGAGGGTCGTGATGCGTTGTTGCAACGATGCCTGTCAGTAAAACAGCCGCCACTGACAATCGAGGCCGGGCGGCGATCTCCCAGGCCGGCCGGGACGGACCGTGGCCCTTCCCCGACTCGCCTGGCTCTGTCCGGACAGACACCGGTGCGGACGGTACAGAGTACCCGCACAGCGGCTTCCGGTTGAAATCCGGCTGTGGGGACAGTCAATCTGTACACATCGGGTGTGTACGGCGCTACGATCCGCCGCCTTTCGCAGGAGGTGCCCCATGGCACAGGCATTGCGACCCAACACCGCCGGAGGCCTTTTCGCCACGGACGGCAAGCCCCACCCGCTCCAGGACACCCTGCTGGCGGTGACCCTGGTGCTGGGCCTCACGTCCTTCATCACGGCGATGTTCCACCATCTGCACCTGCTCAGTTCCTGGACCGGCCTGGTGGGGATCCTCACCGGTGCGTACGGCCAGTGGATCTCGGTGACGACCCGCGAGCGCTTCGGCCTCGTCCTGGGCCTCGGTGCCGCGGCGGTCGGGTTCTTCCTGGGCATGGCGCACGGGGGCCTCTTCGGCGGGCTCTTCGACTGACGTCGGACCTCCCCTCTTTCGAACGTCGCCGAACGCCCCGGCCGGCGACGGGCCGGGGCGAAGGTCCCGTGCGCCCAACCGGGGCGCCCCCGAGGCGCAGTAGGCTTCGCGCGAGAGCCGGAGCCCCTGAACCCATGGGGACACACCAGCCCGAGGAGCGCCCCGAATGAGCCTGACCCTGAGGACCATCAGCCGAGAGCAGCATCTGGCCTACATCCAGAGCCTGCCGTCGGCGAGTCACATGCAGGTCCCGGCCTGGGCTGATGTCAAGGCGGAATGGCGCTCGGAGAACCTCGGCTGGTTCGACGACCGGACCGGTGAGCTGGTCGGTGCCGGTCTCGTCCTCTACCGGCAGCTGCCCAAGATCAAGCGCTATCTCGCCTATCTGCCCGAAGGACCGGTCATCAACTGGTTCGCGCCGAATCTTCAGGAGTGGATCGAGCCGATGCTCGCGCACCTGAAGCAGCAGGGCGCGTTCTCGGTGAAGATGGGTCCGCCGGTGATCATCCGGCGCTGGGAGGCCTCGACCATCAAGAGGGGCATCCAGGACCAGGACGTGAAGCGTCTGCGCGACCTGGAGGCCGACTTCATCGAACCCCGCGCCTTCGAGGTCGCCGACAAGCTGCGCCGCATGGGCTGGCAGCAGGGGGAGGACGGCGGCGCCGGCTTCGGTGACGTCCAGCCCCGCTACGTCTACCAGGTGCCGCTGGCCAACCGCGCCCTGGAGGACGTCCACAGGAACTTCAACCAGCTGTGGCGCCGCAACATCAAGAAGGCGGAGAAGGCCGGCGTCGAGGTCGTCCAGGGCGGTTACAACGATCTGCCCGAGTGGCAGCGGCTGTACGAGATCACGGCCGTGCGCGACCACTTCCGGCCCCGCCCGCTGTCGTACTTCCAGCGCATGTGGACGGCCCTCAACACCGAGGACCCCAACCGCATGCGGCTGTACTTCGCCCGGCACAACGGCGTGAACCTGTCCGCGGCGACGATGCTGATCGTCGGCGGGCACGTCTGGTACTCCTACGGCGCCTCCGACAACATCGGCCGCGAGGTCCGGCCCTCGAACGCGATGCAGTGGCGGATGCTGCGCGACGCCTACGCGCTCGGCGCGACCGTCTACGACCTGCGCGGCATCTCCGACTCGCTGGACGAGACCGACCACCTCTTCGGTCTGATCCAGTTCAAGGTGGGCACCGGCGGCCAGGCCGCCGAGTACCTCGGCGAGTGGGACTTCCCGCTGAACAAGCTGCTCCACAAGGCGCTCGACATCTACATGTCGCGCCGCTGACCTCTGTTGTGCCGCTCCGACGGCTCCATAAGCTCCCATACCTCTGATACACCGCAGCCACGAGAAAGGTTCCAGGTCCGGCCATGGCGCTCACGCTCTACGTCGACACCGCGCGCTGGCGGGCGCATCACAAGCACGTGCAGGAGCAGTTCCCGGGACTGGTCCCGGTCTGCAAGGGCAACGGCTACGGCTTCGGCCACGAGCGGCTGGCCGAGGAGGCCACCCGGCTGGGCTCGGACGTCCTCGCGGTCGGCACGACGTACGAGGCCGCCCGGATCAAGGACTGGTTCGGCGGTGACCTGCTGGTGCTGACGCCGTACCGGCGCGGCGAGGAACCGGTGCCGCTGCCCGACCGGGTCATCCGCTCGGTGTCGTCCGTCGACGGCGTGTACGGCCTGGTCGGCGCCCGGGTGGTCATCGAGGTGATGTCCTCGATGAAGCGGCACGGCATCAGCGAGCAGGACCTGCCTCAGCTGCACTCGGCGATAGAGAACGTCCGGCTGGAGGGCTTCGCCATCCACCTGCCGCTGGACCGCACCGACGGCTCGGACGCCGTCGAGGAGGTCATCGGCTGGATGGACCGTCTGCGGGCGGCCCGTCTCCCGCTGCACACCATGTTCGTGAGCCATCTCAAGGCCGACGAACTCGCCCGGCTGCAGCAGCAGTTCCCGCAGACCCGCTTCCGCGCCCGGATCGGCACCCGGCTCTGGCTGGGGGACCACGAGGCCACCGAGTACCGGGGCGCGGTCCTGGACGTCACGCGCGTCGCCAAGGGGGACCGGTTCGGCTACCGGCAGCAGAAGGCCGCCTCCGACGGCTATCTGGTGGTCGTGGCGGGCGGTACGTCGCACGGGGTGGGCCTGGAGGCCCCCAAGGCCCTGCACGGCGTCATGCCGCGCGCCAAGGGCGTCGCCCGCGCCGGTCTCGCCACGGTCAACCGGAACCTTTCGCCGTTCGTCTGGGGCGGCAAGCAGCGCTGGTTCGCCGAACCGCCGCACATGCAGGTGTCGATCCTGTTCGTGCCCGCGGACGCGCCGGAACCGACGGTGGGCGAGGAACTGGTGGCCCATCTCCGGCACACCACCACGCAGTTCGACCGGCTCCTCGACCGCTGACAGCGAGAAGGCCGTACACGGTTCTCCCGTGTACGGCCTTTCCTGTGCTCTGAGCGGACACCACCCTCCGGGCCGTTCGCTCAGAGCGAACCTCCGGTGGCTTCCTTCCTGCCCCATTCGACCGGGGTCCCCTCGAAGTGTGCCGCGTGCCGCGCCGGGTGAGCCACAGCCCCGAGCACGAACACGTCCTCCGCCCCGTCCAGCACCCCGCCCGAGGGGTCGTCGTCACCGGACCGGCGCACCGGGTCCCGCTCCGGCATCAGGATGTCGCGCAGGACCATGGCACACAGGTAGAGCGTCCCCAGCAGGTGCGCGCCGATCGCCCAGTGGTAGCCGTCGGTGGGCAGTCCCTTGTGGGCGTCCCCGCTGGTCGTGTAGGCGAGGTGCATCCAGATGCCCAGGAAGTACGCCACCTCGCAGGCCTGCCAGACGAGGAAGTCCCGCCACTTCGGCCGGGCGAGGGCCGCCAGCGGCACCAGCCACAGGACGTACTGCGGCGAGTAGACCTTGTTGGTGAGGATGAAGGCCGCGACGATCAGGAAGGCGAGCTGGGCGAAACGCGGCCGTCGGGGAGCCGTGAGCGTGAGCGCCGCGACACCCGCGCAGCACAGCAGCAGCAGCACCGTGGCGAGCGTGTTGACCGTGTCGGTGCTCAGCGGGTCGTCCGAGTTCTGCGCCAGGATCAGCCAGAAGGAACCGAAGTCGACGGGTCGCTCATGACTGAACGCGTAGAACTTCGACCAGCCGTCGAACGCGAAGAGCATCACGGGTCCGTTCACGACGAGCCAGGCGACGGCCGCGCCGCCGAGGGCCGTGCCGTACTCCCGCCATCGTCCCGCGCGCCAGCACAGCACCAGCAGCGGTCCGAGCAGCAGCACGGGGTAGAACTTGGCGGCCGTGGCCAGCCCGAGGAGGACACCGAAGGCGAGGGAGCGTTCCCGCGACCACATCAGCATCGCGGCGGCCGTCAGAGCGATTGCCAGCAGGTCCCAGTTGATGGTCGCGGTCAGCGCGAAGGCCGGTGCCAGCGCGACCAGCAGGCCGTCCCAGGGCCGCCGCGCGTGCGTACGGGTCACGCAGACGACGATGACGGCCGCACACACCATGAGCATCCCGGCATTGACCATCCAGTACCACTGTTCCTGGTCCTGGATACTGCCGCTGCCGGGGGTGAGCCAGGCGGCGACCTCCATGAACAGGCCGGTCAGCACCGGGTACTCGAGGTACTCCATGTCCCCGGGGAGCCTGTCGAAGTACGGCACCAGCCCGTCGGCGAAGCCGCGCCCCTGATAGAGGTGCGGGATGTCCGAGTAGCACGCGTGCGTGTACTGGGAGCTGGCGCCGAAGAACCAGGCGCCGTTGTAGCAGGGTGCCTTCTGCACCAAGCCGAGGGCGAACATGCCGATCGCCACGAGTGCGATCACCCGCACCGGAGTCCACCAGGAGGTCCCGGTCAGAGCACGCCGCCCGAGCGGACCGCCGATCAGCTCGCTGCCGGCCGCGGCGACCCGGTCCTCCTCGGTCGGCCGCACCGGCTCCGGCTCGTGAACGCTCGTCTGCGTCGATTCTCCACTGGGCATGCCGCACATCCTGCCGTACATGACCGAGGAAACGCCGAGGGCCGCCGCACCCAGGGGTGCGACGGCCCATGTTTCACGTGAAACACCCAAGCCGGGCGACAGGCCGACTAACCGAAGAGACCTCCATCGCTCCCGTTGCCATTGCCTCTGCTGTTTCCGGTGTCGCTGCTGGCCGTGGGATCCGGCGAACTGGTCGCCCCTCCGTCCGTGCCGCCGTTGTCCGTGCCGCCGTTGTCCGTACCGCCCGTTTCCTCTTCGTCTTCGCAGTTGAAGTCGAACGGCCTGCAGGTGGCGGTGTCGGTCGGCGTCGGCGTGGTCTCGGTCTGCGTGGGCGACGGAGGCGCCGAGGTCTCCTTCTCCTCCTCCTCCTCGCTTTCGGTGGGCGTGGGAGTGGGGCTCTGCGTCGGAGTGTCGTTGACGATCTCCCCGATGGGTTCGGGGGTCGGGAACTCCTTCACCGGCTTGCCCTTCATGGCCTTCTTCATGAAGTCCGCCCAGATCTCGGACGGGAACGAGGCACCGTGGATGCTCTCCTGGTCGCCCGTTCCGTACATCTCCAGGAACTGGCGGTTCTTGATGCTCTCGTCGTCGGGGTACCGGAACATGCTGATCGCGGTCGACAGTTGCGGGGTGTAGCCGACGAACCAGGCGGACTTGTTGCCGTCCGTCGTACCGGTCTTTCCGGCCACCTCGCGGTCGGGGAGCTGAGCGTTGGTACCGGTTCCCTCCTCGACGACGGTCTTCAGGACGTCCGTGACGTTGTCGGCGACCTCCGCGGTGAACGCCTCTTCCGTCACCGTCTTGTGGGTGAAGACCGTGCCGTCCTTGCTCGACACCTTCTTCACCGAGAACGGATCACGCTGCTTGCCGCTCGCCGCGAACGTGGCGTACGAGCCTGCCATGCGAATCGCGCTGGGGCTGGAGGTACCGATGGAGAACGACGGGTAGTTGGCACCGGCGAGGCTGCTCTCCAGGACGCCCGCGCCGGTCGCCGCCTCCTTCACCTTGTCCAGGCCGACATCCATGCCGAGCTGCACGAAGGAGGAGTTCACCGACTCACGCATCGCCTCACGGAGATCGATCTTGTAGTCGGGCGGCGTGCCGTACGTCTCGTCGCCGTCGTTGACCTGCTCCCACTGCTCGCCCTTCTCGTTCTGCCAGATCGTCCCGTCGTATTCCTTGATCTTGAGCTTGTTCTTGCCGCTGTAGAGGCTCTTCGGAGAGACGATGGTGCGCTCGTCCTGCGACTGCACCGCGTCCAGGTCCGGGTTCCGGACACCCCAGCTCATGGCCGCGGCCAGGACGAACGGCTTGAACGTGGAACCGACCTGGGCGCCGGTCGCGTCGGCGTTGTTGGTGAAGTGCTTGGTCGCGTCCTCACCGCCGTAGATGGCCTTGATCGCGCCTGTCGCAGGATCCACCGAAGCCGCACCGAACTGGACGTGAGTGTCCTCCTCCGGGCGCTTCTCGGGGTCGATGTTCGCCTTCTTGACCTTCGTGACCGACTTCTCGAGAGCATCGACCATCTTCTTGTCGAAGGTCGTGTGGATCGAGTAGCCGCCCTTCGCCAGGTCGTCCTCCGTGATGCCGGTCTCTTCGCTGTTGTTGACGATGTTCGCCTTGGCCAGGTCGACGAGGTAACCGATCTGACCGCTCAGCGCCGTGTTGGAACGGGGGTTCTGCCACTTGGGCAGCTTGGTGTACTTGGCCCGGTCCTCGGCGCTCAGGTACTCGTACTCGACCATCTTGTCCAGCGTGTCCTGCATCTGCCCCAGGGCACGTTCCCGGTTCTTGTCGGGCGTAGCACCCTGCGGGTCCACGGACGTCGCGCCGGCCGGGTCGTAGTAGGTGGCGCCCTTGAGGACCGCCGAGAGGAAGGCGCACTCGCCCGGGTTCAGGTCGATGGCTTCCTTGTTGAAGTACGCGCGGGCGGCGGCCTGGATCCCGTAGGCCCCACGGCCGTAGTACGCCGAGTTCAGATAGCCCGCGAGGATGTCGTCCTTGTCCATGGTGGTACCCACCTTGACCGAGACGAAGATCTCCTTGAACTTCCGGGAGAGCGTCTGTGACTGGTCGTCCAGCATCGCGTTCTTGACGTACTGCTGGGTGATCGTGGAGCCACCCTGCGTGTCACCGCCACTGGCCATGTTGAGCACGGCACGGCCGATGCCCTTCGGGTCGATGCCGCTGTCGTCGTAGAAGGTCTTGTTCTCCTGGGAGATGACGGCGTGCTGCATCGCCTTGGGGATCTGCGAGAGGTTGACGATCTGGCGGTTGCGCTCACCGCCCGTGGAGACCATCTGATCGCCGTTGGACCAGTAGTAGACGTTGTTCTGCGCTGTGGCCGTCAACGCGATGTTGGGCACTTCCACCATCGCGTACCCGATGCCGGCGACGGCCACCAGACTGCCGAAGAAAGCGATGCCCAGTCCGGACACCAGCTTCCAGGACGGCATCCAGCGGCGCCAGCCGTCCTTGTCGTAGCGGGGATAGTCGATGATCCGCTTCTTGCCGGGAGGAGCCGCGCGCCCTCTGCCGCGCCCGGGCCCGGCGGCACCGGCTCGGCGGTTGCCCCCGCCTCTCTGTGCCGCGCGTCGCGCCTCGGCGCGGCTGCCGTACGTACGTTCCTCACCCCCCGAGCCGCGGGAACCCGACCCATAGGAATCGGACGGAGACCCGGTGGCGCCTCGCGGTGCCGCGCGGCGGCCGGAGGACGAACCGGACTGGCCGCGTCGGGCCGCGGCACGTCCGCCTCCCTGCGGCTGCGGCGGTTTGCGACGGTGCTCGCTCATCGAACGACTACTCCTCGGGCAGGCGCACCCTTGCGCGCCTGGAAACGGCGGCTGGTTTCCGGTCCCCCCGAAGTACGGATTCGGCGCTTCGCGCATTCACCCGTACTACACCTGGGACCAAGACGCCCCCGGGCGTCACTCGGTTCCCGGTGGTGTGCATGGCGCACAGACTACGCACCGCCAAAACCCGCCGAGCACAGAAGTTCACCTCAAATCAGGCAACTTGCTCCCGATGAACCGGCGATGTGATCCCGTTCACTCTTTTTCCCCTTGTCGCATCCGGGCGGCCGTTCTATCGTCTTGATGTATCGAGTCGATACATCAGCTCGGCATAAAGGCGGCGACGAGCCGCACACGAGCCCGTCACGGCGTGACCGCGGCAGAGAGGAGGCGACGATGAGCCGGCGTTCCGGGATCCTCGAGTTCGCCGTACTCGGCCTGCTCCGCGAATCTCCGATGCACGGTTACGAGCTGCGCAAACGACTCAATACGTCACTGGGTGTGTTCCGTGCGTTCAGCTACGGGACGCTCTACCCCTGCCTCAAGACGCTGCTCGCCAACGGCTGGTTGATCGAGGAACCGGGGAACACCAGCGAGGACGCCCTCGCCGCTCCGCTCGCGGGGCGCCGCGCCAAGATCGTCTACCGATTGACGGCGGAGGGTAAGGAGCACTTCGAGCAGCTGCTGTCCCAGACGGGACCGGACGCGTACGAGGACGAGACCTTCGCCGCGCGGTTCGCCTTCTTCGGGCAGACGTCGCGCGACGTACGCATGCGCGTGCTCGAGGGCCGCCGCAGCCGGCTGGAGGAGCGCCTCGAGAAGATGCGCGCCTCCCTGGCCCGGACCCGGGAGCGCCTCGACGACTACACGCTCGAGCTCCAGCGCCACGGAATGGAGTCCGTGGAGCGCGAAGTGCGCTGGCTGAACGAGCTCATCGAGAGCGAGCGGGCCGGGCGGGACCTGAAGGGATCCGCCACCGGGGAACCCGCTCAGCAGGACACCACATCTGGAACGACGGGCGGCCTGCCCCGGACCGGGGACGACCCCCGGCCGGATACGCCCGACGACACCGCCACGTGAGACCCGCCCAAGGGCCTCACTCGTACACACAGGGAGCAACCGGAATGGGTTCGGTTCGCGTAGCCATCGTCGGCGTGGGCAACTGCGCCGCATCGCTGGTGCAGGGCGTCGAGTACTACAAGGACGCCGACCCGGCGTCCAAGGTCCCGGGCCTGATGCACGTCCAGTTCGGCGACTACCACGTCCGTGACATCGAGTTCGTCGCCGCCTTCGACGTGGACGCCAAGAAGGTCGGCCTGGACCTCGCGGACGCCATCGGCGCCTCCGAGAACAACACCATCAAGATCTGCGACGTGCCGAACAGCGGCGTCCAGGTCCAGCGCGGTCACACCCTCGACGGTCTCGGCAAGTACTACCGGGAGACCATCGAGGAGTCCGCCGAGGCCCCGGTCGACGTCGTCCAGGTCCTCAAGGACAAGCAGGTCGACGTCCTCGTCTGCTACCTGCCCGTCGGTTCCGAGGCCGCGGCGAAGTTCTACGCCCAGTGCGCCATCGACGCCAAGGTCGCCTTCGTCAACGCCCTCCCGGTCTTCATCGCCGGCACCAAGGAGTGGGCGGACAAGTTCACCGAGGCGGGCGTCCCGATCGTCGGTGACGACATCAAGTCCCAGGTCGGCGCCACCATCACGCACCGCGTCATGGCGAAGCTGTTCGAGGACCGCGGTGTCGTCCTGGACCGCACGATGCAGCTGAACGTCGGCGGCAACATGGACTTCAAGAACATGCTCGAGCGCGAGCGCCTCGAGTCCAAGAAGATCTCCAAGACGCAGGCCGTCACCTCCCAGATCCCCGACCGGGACCTGGGCGCGGACAACGTCCACATCGGCCCGTCCGACTACGTGGCCTGGCTGGACGACCGCAAGTGGGCCTACGTCCGCCTGGAGGGCCGCGCGTTCGGTGACGTCCCGCTGAACCTGGAGTACAAGCTCGAGGTCTGGGACTCCCCGAACTCCGCCGGTGTCATCATCGACGCCGTGCGCGCCGCGAAGATCGCCAAGGACCGGGGCATCGGCGGCCCGATCCTCTCGGCGTCCTCGTACTTCATGAAGTCCCCGCCGGTGCAGTACTTCGACGACGAGGCCCGTGCGAACGTCGAGAAGTTCATCCAGGGCGAGGTCGAGCGCTAAGACCTCCCCGCTGCGGGCAGTTGAGGGTCTCCGGGTCGTATGGCCCGGGGACCCCCTTCGTATGTGAGGCTGTGCCCCATGGCCGTCGTCCGTGACCTGCGCGTTCTGCTGCGCCTCCAGGGCTTCAGACGCCTGCTCGCCGTCCGGCTGCTCTCCCAGGGCGCCGACGGCGTCTTCCAGGTCGCGCTCGCCGCCTACGTGGTCTTCTCCCCCGAGAAGCAGACGTCGGCCGCGGCGATCGCCTCCGCGATGGCGGTCCTGCTCCTCCCGTACTCCGTGGTCGGCCCCTTCGCGGGAGTCCTCCTGGACCGCTGGCGCCGCCGTCAGGTCTTTCTGTACGGCAACCTGCTGCGCGCCCTGATGGCCTCGGTGACCGCTCTCCTGATCCTCGGCCGGGTGCCCGACTGGCTCCTCTTCGTCGCCGCCCTGTGCGTCACGGGCGTCAACCGCTTCGTCCTCGCCGGGCTGTCCGCCGCACTGCCGCGCGTGGTGGACAGCGAGCGGCTGGTCGTCGCCAACTCCCTGTCCCCGACCGCCGGAACGCTCGCCGCGACCGCGGGCGGTGGTCTCGCCTTCGTCGTCCGTCTGGTCGTCGCCGACTCCGACGCGGCCGTGGTGCTCGTGGGCGCCGCGCTGTACCTGTGCGCGGCCGTGGCATCGCTCCGGATGGCGAAGGAACTGCTCGGTCCCGACCGGGCCTTGATACGTCCCCGGCTGGCCACGGCACTCACCGGAACCGCTCGTGACCTGAGGGCGGGCGTACGGCACCTCGCCGAGCCCCGGCGCAGAGAGGCCGCCTGGGCGCTCACGGCGATGACGCTCATGCGGTTCTGCTACGGCGCGATGCTCGTCATGCTGCTGATGCTCTGCCGGTACGCCCTGACGTCGACCACCGACGAGGGACTCGCCCTGCTGGGGCTGGCCCTGGGCGTGTCCGGCGCCGGCTTCTTCGCCGCTGCCGTCCTCACGCCCTGGGCCGCGGGACGGCTCGGTCCCGGCCGCTGGATCGCGGTGTGCGCCGCGGCGGCGGCCGTACTGGAGCCGGCGCTCGGTCTGCCCTTCGCCTCCGGCCCTTTGCTGGCCGGGGCGTTCGTCCTGGGTCTGACCACCCAGGGCGCGAAGATCGCCACGGACACCCTCGTCCAGGCCTGTGTCGACGACGACTTCCGCGGCCGGATCTTCTCCGTGTACGACGTCCTGTTCAACGTGGCCTTCGTCGGCGCCGCGGGAGTGGCCGCCCTGATGCTCCCGCCGGACGGCCGATCGGTCCCACTGGTGGTAACGATCGCCGTTACCTACGGAGCAGTAGCGGTGACTATGACACGTTTTGAGCGTCAGTAAGTGTCACATCAGGGCCACAGAGCCTTATTGGGCTACAGAGTTGTCAGTGCGGGCCGGTAGCTTACGTGCGTCTTATCAACGCGTCTTTCGCGCCACGCACCCACGTTCCAGGGGGATCCCAAGTGACCACTCCGCCGCCCCAGGGCAACCCGTTCGCGCAGGGCCAGCAGCAGCCCTACGGCCAGCCCCAGGGCCAGGCCCCCTTCCCGCAGCAGGCGGGCCAGCCCGGGTTCCCCCCGCCGGGTGCTCCGGTTCCCCCGCAGCAGGGCCGCAAGATCAGCTTCAAGGTGATCAAGAACATCGCCATCGTCCTGATCGTCGCCGGTGTGGCCATCGGCGGCTGGATCACCAGCCAGGACGACGCCAACACCGCCGCCGTCGGTGACTGCATGCACCGCGGCAGCACGGACGACAACAACCCGGACCTCGAGGTCGTCGACTGCGGTGACGCGAAGGCGCAGTACACGGTGCTCGCCAAGATGGAGGGCGACTTCTCCGGTCTCACGGCTCAGAACAAGTGCGGCGCGGCAGCCAAGGACTTCGAGTACGTGTACACGGAGACCAACGGCAGCAAGAGCTTCCTCCTCTGCCTGAAGGACAAGTAGGGCAGACGGTGAGGGGTGACGTTTCACGTGAAACGTCACCCCTCGCGCGTGTCCGCGGGGCGATGTTTCACGTGAAACATCGCCCCGTTTCACGTCCTCAGCCCTGCTGCCCGGCCCACCACTCCTTGAGTGCCGCCACCGCCGCGTCATACCCCATCGGACCGTTCTCCAGCCGGAGTTCCAGCAGGTGCTTGTACGCCTGACCGACGGCCGGGCCCGGCTTGACGCCGAGGATCTCCATGATCTCGTTACCGTCAAGGTCCGGGCGAATGGCGTCCAGCTCCTCCTGCTCCTGAAGCTGGGCGATGCGCGCCTCCAGGCCGTCGTACGCACGGGAGAGCGCGGCGGCCTTGCGCCGGTTGCGCGTGGTGCAGTCCGAACGGGTCAGCTTGTGGAGCCGGCCGAGAAGCGGTCCGGCGTCACGGACATAGCGACGCACAGCGGAGTCCGTCCACTCTCCCGTGCCGTAGCCGTGGAAGCGCAGATGGAGCTCGACGAGACGCGAGACGTCCTTCACCAGCTCGTTGGAGTACTTGAGCGCCGTCATGCGCTTCTTGGTCATCTTCGCCCCGACCACTTCGTGATGGTGGAACGAGACGCGGCCGTCCTCCTCGAAGCGCCGCGTGCGCGGCTTACCGATGTCGTGCAGCAGGGCCGCCAGGCGAAGGGTCAGATCGGGGCCGTCCTCCTCCAGGGCCATCGCCTGCTCCAGGACGATCAGCGTGTGGTCGTAGACGTCCTTGTGCCGGTGGTGCTCGTCCCGCTCCAGGTGCAGAGCCGGCAGCTCGGGCAGCACGTACTCGGCGATCCCGGTGTCCACGAGCAGGGACAGCCCCTTGCGCGGGTGCGTGGAGAGGATCAGTTTGTTCAGCTCGTCCCGTACCCGCTCGGCGGAGACGATCTCGATGCGCCCGGCCATCTCCTTCATCGCCGTGACGACCTCGGGTGCCACCTCGAAGTCGAGCTGGGCCGCGAAACGGGCGGCCCGCATCATCCGCAGCGGATCGTCCGAGAAGGAGTCCTCGGGCGTGCCCGGGGTGCGCAGCACCCGCGCGGCCAGATCGGCGCGGCCGCCGTGCGGATCGATGAACCGCTTCTCCGGCAGCGCGACGGCCATCGCGTTCACCGTGAAGTCACGGCGGACCAGATCCTCCTCGATCGAGTCGCCGTACGACACCTCCGGCTTGCGGGAAGTGCGGTCGTACGCTTCCGAGCGATAGGTGGTCACCTCGATCTGGAAGCTTCGGTCGGCATCTCCGACGCGGGCGTCCTTCTGCGCACCGACCGTACCGAAGGCGATCCCGACGTCCCAGACGGCATCCGCCCAGGGACGCATGATCTTCAGTACGTCCTGCGGGCGGGCATCGGTCGTGAAGTCCAGATCATTGCCGAGGCGGCCGAGCAACGCGTCCCGCACCGAGCCGCCCACCAGCGCGAGCGAGAACCCGGCCTCCTGGAAGCGGCGGGCGAGGTCGTCGGCGACAGGGGCGACCCGCAGCAGTTCACTCACGGCGCGGTCCTGCGCCTGGCTCAGGGCACTGGTTTCTTCGTTGGCGTTCGGCACAACAGAAGAGGGTACGTGGCCCGAACGGCGGGGAGCGCCCTCAATTACGTGTGTGCGGACACCCCCGTCGATACATGGACAAGGCCAGCGTCCCCCGATCTTGTGGACCGGTCCGCGGCACTTCCTTCCAGCGCACATCGTTACCATGCGTGGACGCACATTCCGACGACCACTGACGAAGAAGAGGGACGGGCGAGCGCGTGGCCGAGGCGGCAGACTTCCAGGGGACCAGTCCCTCACCTGCCCGCCGCTGGCTGCGGCGCACCGGAGCCCTGCTCGCCGGAGTGCCCCTGCTGGCCGGGCTCATCCAGCTGCCCGCCGCGCCCCCCGCGGACGCCGCCGGGGTGGACGCGCCGCAGGCCGCCTCCGGCGCGGGCCCGGTCTCCGTCTCGGTCGACACCCTCACCCCCGGCGCCCCCACCGAGGACGACACCGTCACCGTGTCCGGAACGGTGACCAACAAGGGCAAGCAGACCGTCACCGACGCCCACGTGGGGCTTCATGTGGGGCCGCTGCTGAACACCCGCTCGGGCATCGACAGCGTCGCCAAGAACAGCACCGACGTGCAGAGCGCCATCGGCCCGGAGGTCGGGGACAAGTACTCCGAGGAGTTCGCCGAGCTCATTCCGGGTGTCTCGCAGCCCTTCACCATCTCGGTGCCGGTGGACAAGCTGGACCTCGGGCAGGACGGCGTCTACCAGCTGGCCGTGTCGCTCTCCGGGGAGACCTCAGCCCAGTCGTGGGAGCAGACCCTCGGCGTCCAGCGCACGTTCCTGCCGTGGCAGCCCGACGAAGCCGGCACGAAGACCGAGACGACGTTCATGTGGCCGCTGATCTCCACCGTCCACATGACGGCGGAGACGGGTTCGGACGAGCAGCAGACGCCGGTCTTCCACGACGACGACCTCGCCAAGGAGATCGCCCCGGGCGGGCGACTGGACCGGATGGTGGCGCTGGGCAAGGACCTCGACGTCACCTGGGTGATCGATCCGGACCTGCTGGCGTCCGTCGAGGCGATGACCGACCGTTACGAGGTCCCCGGCGAGGGTGACGACACCGTCGTCGGCGGCCACCAGTCGGTCGCCAAGCGGTGGCTCACCGAGGTACAGAAAGCCGTGACGGACAAGGAGGTCGTCGTGCTGCCGTTCGGCGACCCCGACCTGGCCTCCCTCGCGCACAACGGCACATCCGTCACCGGCTCGCTGGGCCACCTCAAGGAAGCCACCGACGTCGCCGGGACCGTGGAGGCGATCCTCCACGTCAAACCCGTCACGGACTTCGCCTGGCCCGTCAACGGCGCCGTCGACCCCTCCATCGTCAAGGTCGCCACATCCGCCGGAGCCGACAAGGTGATCGCCCGCAGCGACACCTTCGAGGAGACCGGCGGCCTGTCGTACACGCCCTCCGCGCCCCGGCCCATCGGCGGCGGCACCACGGCCGTCGTCGCGGACGCACGGCTGTCCACGGCGTTCCAGGGCGACATGACCAAGGCCTCCACCTCCACGCTCGCGGTGCAGCGGTTCCTGGCCCAGAGCCTGACCCTCGGCCTGCAGACGGGGCAGCAGCGCAGCGTCGTCGTCGCGCCGCAGCGCACGCCGTCCGCGAGCCAGGCCCAGACGATGGCCGAGGCACTCACGATCCTCCAGGACGGGGCCTGGTCCGAGTCGCAGGACCTCACGGCGGCCGCCGAGGCCGAACCGGATCCCGCCGCCACCACCAAGGTCCCCGCGGCCTCCGCGTACCCCTCCTCGTTGCGTAAGCACGAATTGCCGCGTGCGACGTTCGAGCAGATCGGGAGGACGCAGGCCAAGCTCGACAAGTTCAAGGTGATCCTCTCCGACCAGTCCCGGGTGGTGACCCCGTTCGGACGTGCCCTGAACCGGGCGATGTCCGTGTCGTGGAGGGGTCGGCAGTCCGAGGCTGCGATCTACCGGAGCGGCATCGAGTCGTACCTCGACACGCTCATCGGCCAGGTCAGGCTGATCGACAAGTCGGAGACGAAACTCTCCGGTCGCAGTGCCACCATCCCCGTGACGGTCCAGAACAACCTGGTGCAGGGCGTAGAGCATCTGGTGCTGCGGCTCACCTCCACCAACCCGACCCGTCTCGAGATCGATGGGGACGCCTATGAGGAGCAGCCCGTCGCGGTCTCAGGCGGCCACAGCCAGTCGGTGAAGTTCACCACGTCCGCCAACGCCAACGGACGGGCGACGGTGGTCGCCCAGCTGTACACACAGGACGGCCAGAGGTACGGCGCACCCGTCACGTTCGACGTGAAGGTCACCGAGATCACCGCCACGGTGATGCTGGTCATCGGCGGTGGCGTGCTGCTGCTCGTCCTCGCCGGCTTCCGGATGTACACCCAGCGCAAGCGGGCCGCGGCCCGCGAGGCGGACGAGGACGCCGACGACTCGCAGAACCCGGAAGCCGACGGGGAGCGTCTCACCTGGGAGTCCGGGACGGACGCGCGGGCGGACGACCCGGAGCAGCCGAGTGACCCGGCACCGGACACCGCACCGGAGAACGCCGACCCGTCCGGCACGGGTGAGAGAGTGGACCGTTGAGGATGTCGTGGCCGGTGGGCCCGGGACGATGAGGTGGGGTAACCATGAACGCGCCGTACGACGGTGACCGCGGCCATGCCGCGGGCAACTCGGGCCATCCCGAGTCGGACCCCCCGCAGGGTCCGCCGCCCGGGCACGGCCAGGTGCCGCAGCCGCCCGCCGACCCGTACCTCCAGGACGCCTACGACCAGGATCCCTACCGGGCGCAGGACCTCACCGCCCAGGACCCGGTCGCCGAGGCGCTCTACGACCGCGCCGCGCACCCGCCGCCCCCTCCCGGCGCCTACCCCCCTCAGCAGCCGCTGTACGGGCAGCCGCCCCAGTCTCCGTACGCTCCCGACCCGCGGGTGTGGGCCCAGACCCCCGCACCGGAGCCGGACGGACCGACGCAGTATCTGCCGTACGGTGACGATCCGCGCACCACACAGTTCGTGGGTGTGGACGACCTGGTCGGCCAGGCCGGGGACCAGCGCCACGAGCCGGATGCCTTCGCCCATCTGTTCCGCGATCAGCAGCAGAGCGGGGCCTTCCCTGACCAGCAGGGTGGCGGGTACCCCCAGCAGCACGTCGGTGGACACCCGGCCCATCCGCCGGTGAGCGGCCAGCAGCCCTACGGCTCCACACCGGTGCCGGGCCCGTCGTCCCCGGCACCCGGCCACTACGCGGGCGCCACACCGCCTCCCACCGCAGAGGCTCCCGTACCTGAACCGGCTCCCGCCCCCGCCCCGAAGAAGGCCGGCCGGGCGGGGGGACTGCTGAAGTCGAGCGCCGTGATGGCGGCGGGCACGATGGTTTCCCGCCTGACCGGGTTCGTCCGGTCCGCGCTGATCGTTTCGGCCCTGGGCCTCGGTCTGCTCGGTGACTCGTTCCAGGTCGCCTACCAGCTGCCGACCATGATCTACATCCTGACCGTCGGCGGTGGCCTCAACTCCGTCTTCGTACCGCAGCTCGTGCGGGCGATGAAAGAGGACGAGGACGGGGGCGAGGCGTACGCGAACCGTCTGCTGACGCTCGTCATGGTGGCCCTGGCGGCGCTCACCGCCCTCGCGTGGCTGGCCGCCCCGCTCCTGGTACGCGCCCTGTCGAACCCGGTCGCCGGCAACCCCGAGGCCAACGACGTCGCCGTCACCTTCACCCGCTACTTCCTGCCCTCGATCTTCTTCATGGGCATTCACGTGGTGATGGGTCAGATCCTGAACTCCCGCGGCCGTTTCGGCGCGATGATGTGGACCCCGGTCCTGAACAACATCGTCATCATCGTTACGCTCGGCGTCTTCATCTGGGTCTACGGCACCGCCGCGGACTCTCAGATGGAGGTCGCGAACATCCCTCCGGAGGGTCAGCGGCTCCTCGGCATCGGCGTCCTGCTCGGTCTGGTCGTCCAGGCCCTGGCGATGATCCCTTATCTCCGCGAGACCGGGTTCCGCGTCCGCCCGCGCTTCGACTGGAAGGGGCACGGACTGGGCAAGGCGGCCATGCTGGCCAAGTGGACCATCCTGTTCGTCCTCGCCAACCAGGCAGGCGCTCTGGTGGTGACTCAGCTGTCCACTGCCGCGGGCCTGGATTCCGATGTGAAGGGCACCGGCTTCGCCGCATACGCCAACGCCCAGTTGATCTGGGGTCTGCCCCAGGCCATCATCACCGTCTCCCTGATGGCCGCCCTGCTGCCGCGCATCTCCCGCTCGGCCGCCGAAGACGACGGAGGCGCCGTCCGCGACGACATCTCCCAGGGCCTTCGCACCACGGCCGTCGCCATCGTGCCGGTCTCCTTCGGTTTCGTCTCACTCGGCATTCCGATGTGCACGCTGATGTTCGGCTCCTCAGGTACCGGCGCGGCCACCAACATGGGCTACATGCTGATGGCCTTCGGCCTCGGCCTGATCCCCTACTCCGTGCAGTACGTCGTCCTGCGGGCCTTCTACGCGTACGAGGACACCCGAACCCCCTTCTACAACACGGTCATCGTGGCCGCGGGCAACGCGATCGCCTCGGGCATCTGCTACTTCGTGCTCCCGGCCCGCTGGGCCGTGGTCGGCATGGCCGCCTCGTACGGCCTGGCCTACGTGATCGGTGTCGGCGTCGCCTGGCGCCGGCTGCGCAAGCGGCTGGGCGGGGACCTGGACGGCGCCCGGGTGCTGCGGACCTACGCACGGCTGTGCATCGCCTCCGTTCCCGCCGCGCTGCTCAGCGGCGCGGCCTGTTACGGGATCGTGCAGACGCTCGGCCAGGGCGTCCTGGGCTCGTTCGCGGCGCTGCTGGCCGGTGGGGCCGTACTGTTCGGAGTCTTCTTCGTGGCCGCCCGACGGATGCGGATCGAGGAAGTCAACTCGCTGGTCGGTATGGTGCGCGGACGCCTTGGACGCTGAGCCAGGGGGTAGGCGCACAACCATCGTCAGCCACTGTGTGTCGTGCATAGCGGCGGACTGTGGGCACAATTGGTCTCGGCGTCGAACGGCGCGCGACGGACGCCGGCCGACGCGCATGGGATGGGGAGGCAGGGAACGACGGTGGCCGAACGGAGCACAGCTGCCGTCGACGTGGCAGACAACAGCGGCGAGCAGCCGCTGACCGCACAGGCGGACCAGTCCACGGCCGACGGGGTGGCCCAGAACCGGGAGCGGGACACGGACAACGACGAGGCACAGGAGAGCAGCGGGACCGACGGTTCCGCGATGACCTCGCCACCCGAACTGCACAGCGGTCACAAGCTCGCCAGGCGCTACCGCCTCGAAGAGTGCGTCACCCGTCTGGACGGGTTCAGCAGTTGGCGTGCCGTGGACGAGAAGCTCCGCCGCGCCGTCGGTGTGCACATCTTGCCCGCGGATCACGCGCGCGCCCGGTCCGTCCTGGCCGCGGCCCGGTCCTCCGCCCTGCTGGGCGACCCGCGCTTCGTCCAGGTCCTGGACGCCGTCGAGGAGGACGACGTCGTCTACGTCGTGCACGAGTGGCTCCCCGACGCCACCGAACTGACGACGCTCCTGGCGGCCGGCCCGCTGGAGGTGTACGACGCCTACCAGATGGTCAGTCAGATCTCCGCCGCCATGGCCGCGGCCCATCGTGAGGGCCTCGCCCATCTGCGGCTGAACCCCAACGCGGTCCTGCGCACCTCGACCGGCCAGTGGCGCATCCGCGGCCTCGCGGTGAACGCGGCGCTGCGCGGCATCAGCTCCGAAACCCCGCAGCGCACCGACACCGAGTCCATCGGCGCCCTGCTCTACGCGGCGCTCACCCAGCGCTGGCCGTACGAGAGCGACGCCCACGGCATGTCCGGACTGCCGAAGGACATCGGGCTGATCCCGCCCGACCAGGTGCGCGCAGGTGTCCACCGCGGGCTGTCCGAACTGGCCATGCGGGCGCTCGCCAACGACGGCGCCACGGCCTCGCGCCACGAGGCGGCGTGCACCACGCCCGAGGAACTGGTGAAGGCGATCGGCGAGATGCCCCGCATCCGCCCGCCGGAGCCCGCGTTCACCACTCCGCCGGAGTACCAGCGCACGACTTACCAGCAGGGCACCTACGGCCGGCCGGCACCGCACCCCGGCGTCACCCAGCCGGTGCCGTCTCCCCCGCTGCAGAGCCGCACGGGCAAGGCGCTGAAGTGGGCCGTCTCGGCCCTGCTGATCGCCGCGCTGGGCCTGGGCAGCTGGCAGCTCGCGGACGCGCTCCTGGAGCAGGACGGCAAGGCGGACGACACGAACAAGACCCAGACGACGGACGGCGACGACAAGAACGACGACAGGCCCAAGCCGACCAAGCCCATCAGCGTCCAGGGCTCCCAGGAGTATGTCGTCACGGGGGAAGCGCAGGCACCGGAGGATGTGGCCAAGACCTACGACGGCGACAACTCCACCTACTGGCGCACGAAGAAGTACAACGCCGGCCCGACACTCGCGCCGTACAAGCCCGGCGTCGGCATCGTCTACGACCTCGGTTCACCTCAGAAGCTGTCGACCGCGTCGATGGGCCTCCGGTACGCCGGTGATCACACGACCGTGCACCTCTACGCCACCGACTCGTTGTCGCCCTCGACAGGGATCGAGGGAATGAAGGAGATCGGAACCGCGACCACCAGTGGTGCGTCACTCACGGTCGAGGCCGCCAAGCCGCTCAAGACCCAGTACGTCCTGGTGTGGATCACCGCTGTGCCGAACGCTCCCTCCGACGGTTACAGCGGCGCAGGCTATAAGCAGGCCGTCACCGAAGTGACGTTCAAGGGCTGAGAGCCCACGAAGCCGGAGGGGGAGGGGGTCCGATGGCAGACGACAGCACCTACGGCAACGTCAGTGATCAGGACCTCCTCGCCCGCCATGTGGAGGGCGACCCCGACGCCTTCGGGGAGCTCGTACGCCGGCACCGCGACCGGCTGTGGGCCGTGGCCCTCCGGACGCTCGGCGACCGCGAGGAGGCCGCTGACGCCGTCCAGGACGCCCTCGTCTCCGCCTACCGGGCCGCCCACACCTTCCGCGGCCACTCGGCCGTCACGACATGGCTGCACCGGATCACGGTGAACGCCTGCCTGGACCGCGCCCGCAAGGCGGCCTCCCGCAAGACCGCTCCGGTCGACGACACGGAGCGTCTGGAGCAGTTGCTCGAACCCCACGAGTCCGCCTCCGCGCCCGCGGAGCGCAACGATCTGCACCGTCAGCTCATCGAAGCCATGGGCACCCTCCCGCCCGATCAGCGAGCCGCGCTCGTCCTCGTGGACATGCAGGGCTATCCGGTCGCCGAAGCCGCCCGCATCCTCGATGTGCCCACCGGCACGGTGAAGAGCCGCTGTGCACGGGGCAGAGCCAGACTCCTGCCCCTGCTCGCCCATCTACGGCCGGACAGCCCCGGTGGGAGCAGGAGACAGGGCGAGGGACGGAACCGGACGCAGGGGACGCCCGTCCCACCCGCAGCGGACCCGCGGCAAGCGGATCCGCCGGACCCAGGATCGAACGACCCGGCTGCAGTGAAGGGCGGAGGTGGGCGAGCGTGACGTCGACGACAGACATGACGGAGCACCCGGACGTCGCGGAGATCTCCGACCTGACCGAAGGGCTCCTTCCGTCCGCCCGGAGCGCCGACGTACGCCGGCATCTGGACGAGTGCGCGCTCTGCGCGGACGTCCATGCCTCGCTCGAGGAGATCCGGGACCTGCTCGGCACGGCGCCGGGCCCGCCCCGCATGCCCGCAGAAGTGGCGGGCCGCATCGACGCCGCACTGGCCGCAGAAGCCCTGCTGCACGCCATGACGCCGGAACCCGAGGCTGTCGAAGAACCCGCCGACACTTCTCCCTCCCCCTCCGACGACGAGTCCGCGCATGTTTCACGTGAAACATTGGTGTCCCAGGACCGGCCTGCCGGGCGTCCCCGTTCCACCACGACCGGACCGGGCCGCAAGGGCCGTCCGCACGGTGGGCGCCGCCGAGTCGCCGTCCTGGGGACCGTGTTCACGGTCGCCGCTCTGGGACTCGGGTCGGCGGTGCTGTCCTCCATGAACGGAGACACCGGTCAGGACGAGGGTCCCCGGACGTCCGCTTCGGACACCTTCTCCGAGGGGAAGCTGGAGAAGCAGGTCACCGATCTCCTCGCACAGAGCCAGGGGGAGATGAAGGGCTCCGACACCGCACGCACCTTCGGGTCGCAGTCGGAGTCCGACACCGTCAGTCCCAGGGTCCTCAAGAAGCCCGCGGTACCGAAGTGCGTCAGTGACGGCATCGGTCGCAACGACGCCGCACTCGCCACCGAGAAGGGCACCTACAAGGGGAAGGACGCTCTGCTCGTCGTTCTTCCCGACGCCTCGGACGACACCCGTGTGACCGCGTACATCGTCGAGGCGACCTGCGTGGACAATCCGTCCGCGGCCGCCACGGCGAAGGTTCTGCTGAAGCACTCCTACACGCGTTCCTGACGACCGACGCACGCGCTCCTGACACCCGGCCCACACCTGACGACCGACGCTTCGTCTCCCTCCCGCGTGGTATCCCGTACGGTGTGCGCTTCTCCCTGCCGGCATCGGGCCTTGCCCGTGTGCCCGGGCACGACGGGAATGCGCGCCCCTTAGGATCCGTTGGGTGGGGTGAGAGTTCCGAAAGAAGCTCCCCCCGGTCGACAGCCGCAGACCAGAGACGAGGAATCCAGCCGTGAGCGACGTCCGTAACGTGATCATCATCGGATCAGGGCCCGCCGGCTACACGGCGGCGCTCTACACCGCCCGTGCGTCGCTGAAGCCCTTGGTGTTCGAGGGCGCCGTCACCGCCGGCGGCGCGCTGATGAACACCACCGAGGTCGAGAACTTTCCCGGCTTCCAGGACGGCATCATGGGACCCGAGCTGATGGACAACATGCGGGCCCAGGCGGAGCGCTTCGGTGCCGAGCTCATCCCTGACGACGTGGTCGCCGTCGATCTGACCGGTGAGATCAAAACCGTCACGGACACCGCCGGCACGGTCCACAAGGCGAAGGCCGTCATCGTCACCACCGGCTCGCAGCACCGCAAGCTCGGCCTGCCCAACGAGGACGCCCTCTCCGGCCGCGGTGTCTCGTGGTGTGCCACCTGTGACGGGTTCTTCTTCAAGGACCAGGACATCGCCGTGATCGGCGGTGGCGACACCGCGATGGAGGAGGCCACCTTCCTCTCCCGCTTCGCCAAGTCCGTGACGATCGTCCACCGCCGTGACACTCTGCGTGCCTCCAAGGCGATGCAGGAGCGTGCCTTCGCCGACCCGAAGATCTCGTTCGTCTGGGACAGCGAGGTCGCCGAGGTCCAGGGCGACCAGAAGCTCTCGGGCCTGAAGCTGCGCAACGTCAAGACCGGCGAGCTCTCCGACCTGGCGGTGACCGGCCTGTTCATCGCGATCGGCCATGATCCGCGCACCGAGCTCTTCAAGGGCCAGCTGGAGCTGGACGAGGAGGGCTACCTGAAGGTCGAGGCGCCCTCGACACGTACGAACCTCACCGGCGTCTTCGGCGCCGGTGACGTGGTCGACCACACCTACCGCCAGGCGATCACCGCGGCCGGTACAGGCTGTTCCGCCGCCCTCGACGCCGAGCGCTTCCTCGCCGCTCTCGCGGACGAGGAGAAGGCCGAGCCCGAGAAGACCGCTGTCTGACCCCCACCCGCCCCACGCACCGACCAGTTAAGGAGCCCGCTGTGGCCGGCACCCTGAAGAACGTGACCGACGACTCTTTCGAGCAGGACGTCCTCAAGAGCGACAAGCCCGTCCTGGTGGACTTCTGGGCCGCCTGGTGCGGTCCGTGCCGTCAGATCGCTCCGTCCCTCGAGGCGATCGCCTCCGAGTACGGGGACAAGATCGAGATCGTCAAGCTGAACATCGACGAGAACCCGGCCACGGCCGCCAAGTACGGCGTCATGTCCATCCCGACCCTGAACGTCTACCAGGGTGGCGAGGTCGCCAAGACCATCGTCGGCGCCAAGCCGAAGGCCGCGATCGTCCGCGACCTCGAGGAGTTCATCACCGTCGCCAAGTGATGACCGACCGCCTCACCGGCGGCGCATGTTTCACGTGAAACACGAATGGGCCAGCCCCGAAGGGCTGGCCCATTCGCATGAGGAGCGTCAAAGGGGGCGCAGCGCCGGCTCCTTCTGCACAGCCCCGAGCAGCCGGTCCAGCGCCATCTCGACGTCTTCCTTCCAGGAGAGCGTCGTCCTCAGCTCCAGCCGCAGCCGGGGATGGGTGGGGTGCTGTCGGACCGTCTTGAAACCCACGGCCAGCAGATGGTCGGCGGGCAGGACACAGGCCGGTTCCTTCCAGCGGGCGTCGCCAAACGCCTCGATCGCTTTGAAGCCCCGGCGCAGCAAATCCTTGGCCACCGTCTGCACCATCACCCGGCCCAGTCCTTGCCCCTGATACCCCGGCATGATGAACGCGGTCATCAGCTGCACCGCATCGGGTGACACGGGGCTGGTGGGGAAAACCGCGGAGCGTGGCACATAGGCGGGTGGAGCGTAGAGGACGAAGCCCACGGGGACGTCATCGACGTAGACGACCCTTCCGCAGGATCCCCAGTCCAGGAGGACGGCCGAGATCCACGACTCCTTCTCGACCGCGGACGTGCCCGCCTTTACCGCTGCCTCGCCACTGACGGGGTCGAGTTCCCAGAAGACGCATGAGCGGCAGCGCTGGGGGAGATCCGGAAGGTTGTCCAGCGTGAGCGGTACGAGCCGACGGCCCATGAAGGCTGTTCCTCGCTTCCTTCGCCCGCTGCCTCGCGGGCGGCTGTCAGAGCGCTCCGTTCCCTGAGCAGGCTGCCGATGAAGCCGCTGACGGCACCCACCCCCAGCCCCGCGCTCACCAGACCGGTGCGGCTCGTCATTCGCATGGCCCCTGCCTTGCTCTCAGAGGTACTGCCGGGTGGATGCGCCCTGTCCGAACGCATCGTATCCATGAAGCGATTCCATCGATACCGCCAAAAAGCAAAGGGTGGACCGTGTTCCGGTACACACCGGAACACGGTCCACCCCTGGTCACCCAGTCGGCCGCCCGGCCGAAACCACCGAGGGGTCAGGACTCGCTCTCCACCGAGTCGTCGTCCACCAGGCTCTTCTGCAGAACGGGTCCCTCACCCGGAGCGAGGGTGCCGAGAATGCGCTCGAGGTCCTCCATGGAGGCGAACTCGACGGTGATCTTGCCTTTCTTCTGCCCCAGGTCGACCTTCACCCGCGTCTCGAAGCGATCCGAGAGACGCGTCGCCAGATCCGTCAGTGCCGGGGAGACAAGAGCTCCGGCGCGCGGTCCCTTGGACCGCTGAGCCTTCTGGGGATGTGAACCCATCAGGGTCACGATCTCCTCGACCGCCCGCACCGAGAGTCCTTCGGCCACGATCCGGTGGGCCAGCCGGTCCTGCTCCTCGGCATCCTCGACGGACAGCAGCGCGCGTGCGTGTCCGGCGGACAGCACACCTGCGGCCAACCGGCGCTGAACGGTCGGCGGCAGCTTCAGCAGACGCAGCGTATTGGACACCTGCGGCCGGGAGCGGCCGATGCGATCCGCCAGCTGGTCCTGCGTGCAGTTGAAGTCCTTCAGCAACTGGTCGTAGGCGGCGGCCTCTTCCAGCGGATTCAGCTGGGCGCGGTGCAGGTTCTCCAGCAGCGCGTCCAGGAGGAGCTTCTCGTCCTCCGTCGCCCGCACGACCGCGGGGATCACCTCGAGTCCCGCCTCACGGCAGGCCCGCCACCGCCGCTCACCCATGATGAGCTCATAGCGCCCAGGACCCACCTGCCGTACGACGACCGGCTGGAGAAGACCGACCTCCTTGATGGAGGTGATGAGCTCGGACAGCGCATCCTCGTCGAAGACATCACGCGGCTGCCGGGGGTTCGGTGTGATGGCATCGAGAGGGATCTCGGCGAAGTACGCGCCCATGGGCGGCACGGCCGCGGCACCGTGAACCGAAGCCTCTTCCGTTTCACGTGAAACAGTCGGCAGCGTGGCTCCACGCTCGTTCGGCAACATCGGCACCACCGAAGGAGACGGGGAAGCCGCGCTGCCCACCGCGGGCGGTGTCACCGCCTTCTCTGTCGGGGGAGCAGGGATCAGTGCGCCGAGACCACGGCCCAGCCCTCTCCGTCGCTCGCTCACTGGACGCCCTCCACCATGCTCGGGTCATTCTGCTGTACGCCGAGGTGGGCCTGCGATGCGTCATAGCTGACGCCGACACCCCTCAACGCAATTTCTCGTGCCGCCTCGAAGTAGGAGAGGGCACCGCTTGATCCAGGATCGTAAGTCAGCACCGTCTGCCCATAACTCGGCGCCTCCGAGATACGGACGGAGCGGGGAATACTCGTCCGCAGTACCTCGTCACCGAAGTGGGTGCGCACCTCGTCCGCGACCTGCGACGCGAGGCGCGTCCGGCCGTCGTACATGGTGAGCAGGATCGTCGACACGTGCAGGGCGGGGTTGAGGTGCCCCCGCACCAAGTCGACATTGCGCAGCAGCTGCCCCAGCCCCTCCAGCGCGTAGTACTCGCACTGGATCGGGATCAGGACCTCCTGACCGGCCACCATCGCGTTGACCGTCAGCAGGCCGAGCGAGGGCGGGCAGTCGATGAGGATGTAGTCCAGCGGCTGCTCGTACGCCTGGATCGCCCGCTGCAGCCGGCTTTCCCGCGCCACCAGCGACACCAGCTCGATCTCCGCACCGGCGAGATCGATCGTGGCGGGTGCGCAGAAGAGCCCTTCGACATCGGGGACCGGCTGGACGACCTCCGCGAGCGGCTTGCCCTCCACCAAGACGTCATAGACGGAGGGAACTTCCGCATGATGGTCGATGCCCAGGGCTGTGGACGCATTTCCCTGGGGGTCGAGGTCGATCACCAGGACACGGCTGCCGTGCAGAGCGAGCGACGCGGCAAGGTTGACGGTGGTCGTCGTCTTGCCGACACCGCCTTTCTGGTTGGCGACCACGATGACGCGGGTCTGCTCGGGCCGTGGCAGGCCCTCGCCGGCTCGCCCCAGAGCCTCCACCGCCAGTTGGGCAGCACGACCGATGGGAGTGTCGTCCATCGGAGGCGGTGTTTCACGTGAAACATCCGCTCCCGTCGATTCGGTACGGGGACCGGGGACCGGATCGGTCATCGGTCCCGCGATGTTGGCGTCGGACCGCAAGGATTCACTCTCCTCGACTTCAGGCTCGCTATGAACAGAGCCTCCCATGCCTTCGGGGTCGTGAACCAGTGAGCCCTGGCGTTCTGTGGAGAAATCCACCTCTGTGGACAACTCCATACCCCTTGAGGAGGCCGGTGTCTCGTCGGGAACAGGAGCCTCTCCGAGCGAACCGAGAGGCTTTCGGTCACGGGGTTCGGCCGCAGCGCGGCCCCGACCGATGATGCCGTGCAGCAGTGAGCGACGTTTCACGTGAAACACGATGCACAGCGGCCGAGGCGGCACCGCCGCGACACTCCGGCACGCGCGGGTTCGGCAGCTTGTGTGGAGTACGTCCGACTCCCAGGACGGACCACACCCCCATCGAGTCACACCTCCATAGGGTTACAACTCCATCGGGCCCCATCTCGATGGACCGGCCACCGGCGGCTCAGCCTCGTCCGCTTTCAGCGCCGGCGCCGGGTCCGCCCCGTACGCGCAGCCTTCGCACGTTTCGCTGCGAACCGCACACCGCCCGGGCTCTCCCCGACCTCGACCCGCACCACCGTGGACATCGGATCCACGACGCCCTCGCCCACATGCACGATGGACGTCTCCACGGCGCCGAGCTTGCTCAGCGCCGTCGCCGCGCTCTTCAGCTCCTCCTCCGCGGTGTCGCCCTTGAGCGCCAGCATCTCGCCATAGGGACGCAGCAGAGGAATGCCCCATGTGGCCAGACGGTCGAGCGGAGCCACGGCGCGAGCGGTCACCACGTGCACCGGAGGCAGCTTCCCCATGACCTCCTCGGCCCGGCCACGCACGACCGTCACGTGGTCCAGTCCGAGCAGCTCGACGACCTCGGTCAGAAAGTTGGTACGCCGGAGCAGTGGCTCCAGCAGAGTGATCTTGATGTCCTCCCGGACCAGCGCCAGGGGAATGCCCGGCAGGCCGGCACCCGAGCCCACATCGCACACCGTCACGCCCTCGGGCACGACCTCCGAGAGCACCGCACAGTTCAGCAGATGCCGCTCCCACAGGCGGGGCACCTCACGCGGCCCGATCAAGCCGCGCTGCACGCCCGCCTCGGCGAGCAGCTCCGCGTACCGGACCGCGTCCTCGAAGCGATCGCCGAACACCTCGCGTGCCTGCTCGGGCGCGGGGGGAAGCTCCGCTGCCTCCGTCACGGGGGACCGTCCTTCCGTACCGTGCCGGCACCGGGCGCCGACACCAGAACCACAGAACTATCAGGCTGACAAAGTTCGGCCCCGTCTGCGCAACAGACGGGGCCGGTGGAACGTAAGGCCGATCAGGCGGGAAGCACGACGACGAAGCGCTGAGGCTCCTCGCCCTCGGACTCGCTGCGCAGGCCGGCCGCCTTGACCGCGTCGTGCACGACCTTGCGCTCGAACGGCGTCATCGGGTCCATCTTCACGGCCGTGCCACTGCTCTTGGCCTCGGCCGCGGCCTTGGCGCCCAGCTCGGACAGCTCGGTCCGCTTCTTGGCCCGGTAGTCGGCGATGTCGAGCATGAGACGGCTGCGGTCCCCGGTCTCCCGGTGCACGGCCAGGCGCGTGAGCTCCTGGAGCGCCTCCAGCACCTCACCGTCACGACCCACCAGCTTCTGCAGATCACGGCTGCCCGTGTCGCTGATGATCGAGACGGAGGCGCGGTCGGCCTCGACGTCCATGTCGATGTCGCCGTCGAGGTCGGCGATGTCGAGCAGACCCTCCAGATAGTCCGCCGCGATCTCGCCCTCCTGCTCCAGGCGGGACAGGGTGTCTGCACCCTCGGCAGCGGCGGAGGTGGTGCCTTCCGTCACGGGATGGACTCCTTCTTACTTCTTGGACGGGGACTTGGGCCGCTGCGGACCCTTGCGCTGCCCGGACTGGGCCTTGCTGCGGGTGCTCCCCGCGGGCTTGGCGTTGTCCTTCTTGGCAGGAGCGGCGGGCTCGGCGTCCTCGGGCTCGTCGGACTTGGTCAGCGAGGTGGTCTCACCGGCCGCCTTGGCCGTGCCGGACTGGCGCTGGGACTTGCTCTGCCGCTTGGGCTGCTGCCGCTTGGCGGCGGCCCCGGAGGCGACGTCCTCGGCCTGGGCCGCGGCCGTGCTCTCGCTCTTGATCACCGTGCCATCGGCCTGGGCGGCGAGACCCGCCTTGTTCAGGCCGTTGACGAACTTGCGCTCGTACTCGTTGCGGTCCCGGCCCTTGGCGACGATGGCCTTGACGATGGCGCGCTCACCGCGGCCGCGGGTCTTGCCGTGCTTGGAGACGCTCTTGGAGAGGCGCTCCAGGTACGCGGCCTGCGCCTTGGAACCCGGAGTGGGGTTGTTGTGGATGACATACATCTGCTGGCCCATGGTCCACACGTTGGTGGTCAGCCAGTAGACGAGGACACCGACCGGGAAGTTGATGCCGAAGACGGCGAAGATGATGGGGAAGACGTACATCAGCATCTTCTGCTGCTGCATGAACGGCGTCTTCACCGAGGTGTCGACGTTCTTCGTCATCAGCTGGCGCTGCGTGTAGAACTGCGACAGCGACATCAGGATGATCATGATGGCCGTGACGACACGGACATCGATCAGCGAGGAGTTGAGCGCCTCGACCTTGTCCGAGCTGTCCGTGAACTTCGCCGCGAGCGGAGCACCGAAGATGTGGGCCTTCTGCGCGCTCTCCAGCAGACGGTCGTTGATCACACCGACGGTGTCGTTCGACGCGATGCTGTTGAGCACGTGGTACAGGGCGAAGAAGAACGGCGACTGCGCCAGGATGGGAAGGCACGAGGAGAGCGGGTTGGTGCCCGTCTCCTTGTACAGCTTCATCATCTCTTCGGACTGGCGCTGCCGGTCGTTCTTGTAGCGCTCCTGGATCTTCTTCATCTCCGGCTGGAGCGTCTGCATCGCGCGCGTCGCCTTGATCTGCTTCACGAAGAGCGGGATCAGGCAGATCCGGATCAGAATCACCAGGGACACGATCGACAGGCCCCAGGCCCACCCGGTGTCAGGGCCGAAAATGGCGCCGTACACGCTGTGGAACTGGACGATGACCCAAGAGACAGGTGTCGTGATGAAGCTGAAGAGGCTGGCAATCGTGTCCACTAATCATGCTCCTTGGGCATGGGACGGAGTCTCTGCGGCCGGGCTCGAAGGACCCGTCGGACCTGCGGAAGAGGTCCGTCCCTCGGTGGCCGGTTCGGCGGCGGAGGTCCCGCCCCTACGTGCACGCCAGGCGTCACGCAGCATTTCGTGCCACCGCGGACGCTTGCGCGGAGGGACATGGTCCACACCACCCAGCGACCACGGATTGCACCGGAGGATGCGCCAGGCCGTGAGCGCTGTGCCCTTGATGGCACCGTGCCGGTCGATGGCCGTGTAGCCGTAGTGGGAACACGACGGGTAGTACTTGCACACCGGCCCCAGCAGCGGACTGATCGTCCACTGATAGATCTTGATCAGAGCCAGCAGCGGGTACTTCATCGCGCGCCCCCTCCCAGCAGCCGCCGCAGGGCGGCATCCAGGTCTCGGGCCAGTTGTACATGGTCGGCGTCACCCGCACCGGGCAGCGCTCGTACGACTACCAGGCTACCGGGGGGCAGCCGGTCGACTCGCTCGCGCATCAAATGGCGAAGCCTGCGCTTCACCTTGTTGCGCACCACCGCACCGCCCACGGCCTTGCTCACGACGAAACCCGCACGCGACGGGGGAGCGCTCTCCCCAGGCGCATGCGGGTCCGTGGTATCGCTACGAAGGTGGACGACGAGATGCCGGCTTCCTGCCCGGCGCCCTCGTCGTACCGCGGTCGCGAAGTCCTCGCGCCGCCTCAGCCGGTTCTCGGTGGGCAGCACGACGGCATGACCTGACCGGGATCAGGCGGACAGACGGGCGCGACCCTTGCCACGGCGGGACGCGAGAATCGCGCGGCCGGCACGGGTACGCATACGCAGCCGGAAGCCGTGGGTCTTGGCGCGACGACGGTTGTTCGGCTGGAAGGTGCGCTTGCTCACTCGGGGGCTCCAGAAAGACTCGGTGTTTGCGGGGTGCCGTCCTGGCTGTCACCGTGCGCCCACGAGTAGCTCGCGTTACGCCCGAGTGCACCGCTGACCGATCACCTTGCGTGATCTGTGCCCATCGGAGGCAGGCGGCAGCAGCCATCGACAACTCGACCTGGTCACGGTACGCGCGGCTGCGCCATTCGGTCAAACCGGCGATGACTGAGAGACACTTGTCCACAGCCTGGGGACAACAACTTGAACCGTACCGGTCGCGCTGACTACCTTGGCTGGACTCCGATTCGTTCCCTTGACGATTCCTTCCCTTGACCCCTCACCCCCCGATTGACATCCCGACCCGTCCTTCCCATCACACGATCGAAGGACCTGTGAGAGAGCGTGCCCTGTGGCTGACGTACCTGCCGATCTTGCCGCAGTGTGGCCACGCGTACTGGAGCAACTCCTCGGGGAGGGCCGCGGACAAGGAGTCGAGGTCAAGGACGAGCACTGGATCCGGCGCTGCCAGCCGCTGGCACTCGTCGCCGACACCGCGCTGCTCGCCGTACCCAACGAATTCGCGAAGGGCGTACTCGAGGGCCGCCTCGCCCCCGTCGTCAGCGAGAGCCTGAGCCGCGAGTGCGGACGCCCGATCCGCATCGCGATCACCGTCGACGACACCGCCGGCGAACCCTCACCCCCACCGGCGCCCCGCCCCCAGCCGCGCTACGAGGAGTCCGAGCTCCCAGCCGTCCGCCAGGACCGCCCCGACCACCTCGAGCGGCCCGACCGGCAGGAGCGGCAGGAGCGGCAGGAGCGGCAGGAGCGGCAGGAGCGGCAGGAGCGGCAGGAGCGGCAGGAGCGCGAACCGTACGAGGGATACGACGGCTACGAGGGATACGGCCGCCGCCGCACCGACCAGCAGCAGGGCCCCTCCGGTGACCAGCTGCCCACCGCCCGCCCCGCCTACCCCTCGGAATACCAGCGTCCGGAGCCCGGGGCCTGGCCGCGGCCGGCGCAGGAGGAATACGGCTGGCAACAGCAGCGCCTCGGCTTTCCGGAGCGGGACCCGTACGCCACTCCCCCGCAGGACACCTACGGCTCACAGGACGGCTACGGCGGCGGCCCGTCCGTGCAGGACTACCGTCCGCAGCCCGTGGACCGGCCGTCCTACGACCAGCAGCGCTCCGAATACAACACGTCACGCGGCGACTACGACCAGCGCGACGCCATGCGCCGCGAACGGCCCGAACCCCCCTCCGGCTCCGGACACGTCCACCGCGGCGGCCCCGTGGGCCCCAACCTGCCCACCACCGGCGCGCCCGGCCCGCTGGCGGCACAGCCGGCCCCGGCGTCCGGCCCCGGTGAGCCGACCGCACGACTGAACCCGAAGTACCTCTTCGACACGTTCGTCATCGGCGCGTCCAACCGCTTCGCGCACGCGGCCGCGGTCGCCGTCGCCGAGGCACCGGCGAAGGCCTACAACCCGCTCTTCATCTACGGCGAGTCCGGGCTCGGCAAGACCCACCTGCTGCACGCGATCGGACACTACGCGCGGAGCCTGTACCCCGGCACGCGCGTGCGGTACGTGAGCTCGGAGGAGTTCACCAACGAGTTCATCAACTCCATCCGCGACGGCAAGGGCGACAGCTTCCGCAAGCGGTACCGCGAGATGGACATCCTGCTCGTCGACGACATCCAGTTCCTGGCGGACAAGGAGTCGACACAGGAGGAGTTCTTCCACACCTTCAACACGCTCCACAACGCCAACAAGCAGATCGTGCTCTCCAGCGACCGGCCGCCCAAGCAGCTGGTCACGCTGGAGGACCGGCTGCGGAACCGTTTCGAGTGGGGCCTGATCACCGACGTCCAGCCGCCGGAGCTGGAGACGCGCATCGCGATCCTGCGCAAGAAGGCGGTGCAGGAGCAGCTCAACGCCCCGCCGGAGGTGCTGGAGTTCATCGCCTCCCGGATCTCACGGAACATCCGCGAGCTGGAGGGCGCGCTGATCCGGGTGACGGCGTTCGCCTCGCTCAACCGGCAACCGGTGGACCTGGGCCTGACGGAGATCGTCCTCAAGGACCTGATGCCCGGCGGTGACGACTCGACGCCGGAGATCACCTCGACGGCCATCATGAGCGCCACGGCCGACTACTTCGGCCTCACGGTCGAGGACCTGTGCGGCAGCTCCCGGGGCCGGCAACTGGTGACGGCCCGCCAGATCGCCATGTACCTGTGCCGTGAGCTGACGGACCTGTCACTGCCGAAGATCGGCGCGCTGTTCGGCGGCCGCGACCACACCACGGTGATGCACGCCGACCGGAAGATCCGCAATCTGATGGCCGAGCGGCGCTCCATCTACAACCAGGTCACCGAGCTCACCAACCGCATCAAGGCCGGCTGAACGGCCCGCACAGGCCGGCCGACTTCGACGAGGGCGCCCCCGGAGCGATCCGGGGGCGCCCTTCCTCGTGTCCCGGAGCGCCTCGCCTCCTCGCGGAACCCTCCGGCACTGTTCGATTCCGAAGCCGGGTTACGGCCTTCCTCCACAGATTCAGCGACTTTTTCCCGTCCACATCCTGGGGACCGGGAAGTTGTCCCGATCTTGTCCACAGGGCAACCTGTCGAGGGGCCATCGGGCCAGGTCAACGGGATGTGGATACGTGGATGAACGATCTCCACAGGCTGTGGACAACTCGGAGGCCCGTATCCGGGGCATCGAGTTGTCCACGGGCAACCCACAGGCTGGAGGCGGTTGTCCCCAGTGATTGCCCGGTTCTCCACATGACTGTCCACTGTTCGGCAACGTGACGCGCCTTTTCACCGGGGCGAGTGAAAGGCGTCACATCGGACTGCCGCAGGGGCCTGTGGGAAAGAGCCGCAAACCTGGGGACGGAGCTGGGGAGAACTAGCCCCTCCCTGTGCACGGGATGTGCAGAACTTTCCGTTCTCCACAGAGAAGCCCAGTTGTCCACGGCCTCCACCCACAGGCCCCGTGGATAAAATCCTCAGCCTGACCTGCGAAAACAAGGTTATCCACGGTATCCACAGGCCCTACTACTACTCCCAACTAGAGAGAGCAAGGAATCCGTTTCGAAGGGGGTCCTGTGCACAACTCGCTGTCTCGGCCCCGACTGCCACTCGTCACGACTTGACCCCGAGGGGCACCTACTGTCAGTGCGGTGCGTCAGACTGGTCCCCGGTGTCCTTCCCTTCCCAGGGGCCGAGGACACCGAGTCAGACGACGAAGCCAGGCAGGGCGAGAAGCGCCGGCAACAGCAGGAGGCGGCAACAGTGAAGATCCGGGTGGAACGCGACGTACTCGCGGAGGCAGTGGCCTGGGCGGCGCGCAGCCTCCCGGCCCGTCCGCCGGCCCCTGTCCTCGCCGGCCTGCTCCTGAAGGCCGAGAACGGCCAGCTGAGCCTGTCCAGCTTCGACTACGAGGTCTCCGCGCGGGTGTCGGTGGAGGCGGAGGTCGAGGAGGAGGGCACGGTCCTCGTCTCGGGCCGTCTGCTGGCCGACATCTCCCGCGCCCTCCCCAACCGGCCGGTGGAGATTTCCACAGACGGTGTACGGGCGACGGTGGTGTGCGGCTCCTCGCGGTTCACACTCCACACACTGCCTGTGGAGGAGTACCCGGCCCTGCCCCAGATGCCGAACGCGACGGGCACGGTCCCCGGCGAGGTCTTCGCCTCCGCCGTGCAGCAGGTCGCCATCGCGGCCGGCCGGGACGACACGCTGCCCGTCCTCACCGGTGTGCGCATCGAGATCGAGGGCGACACCGTCACGCTGGCCTCCACCGACCGTTACCGCTTCGCGGTCCGCGAGTTCCTGTGGAAGCCGGAGAACCCGGAGGTCTCCGCGGTCGCCCTGGTGCCCGCCAAGACGCTCCAGGACACCGCCAAGGCACTGACCAGCGGTGACCAGGTGATCCTGGCGCTGTCCGGCTCGGGCGCGGGTGAGGGCCTGATCGGCTTCGAGGGCGCAGGCCGCCGTACCACCACGCGCCTGCTGGAGGGCGACCTCCCGAAGTACCGCACGCTGTTCCCGACCGAGTTCAACAGCGTCGCCGTGATCGAGACCGCCCCCTTCGTGGAGGCCGTCAAGCGCGTGGCCCTGGTCGCCGAGCGCAACACCCCGGTGCGGCTGAGCTTCGAGCAGGGTGTGCTCATCCTGGAGGCCGGCTCCAGCGATGACGCACAGGCTGTGGAAAGGGTCGACGCCCAGCTGGAGGGCGACGACATCTCGATCGCCTTCAACCCGACGTTCCTGCTGGACGGTCTGAGTGCCATCGACTCCCCGGTGGCCCAGCTGTCCTTCACGACGTCCACCAAGCCGGCGCTGCTCAGCGGCCGTCCTGCGGTGGACGCGGAGGCGGACGAGGCCTACAAGTACCTGATCATGCCGGTGCGGCTCAGCGGCTGAGCGTCCGTCCCGAGCGAAGCCGCAGGTAAGGGCTGCGTATGAGCGCGTATGCCCACAGATGTGCGTGGGCGTCCGGGTTTAGGCTCGGACGTCGGCACGTACGTGCCGTCACGCCACGTCGCATACCTAAGGATCACAACTGATGGAGCTCGGTCTCGTCGGCCTCGGCAAGATGGGTGGCAACATGCGCGAGCGGATTCGCCGCGCGGGTCACACCGTCTTCGGATACGACCGCAACCCGGACCTCGCCGATGTCCACAGCCTGCGGGAGCTTGTGGACAAGCTCAGCGGCCCCCGTGTGGTGTGGGTGATGGTTCCGGCGGGCGAGCCGACCCAGTCCACGATCGACGAGCTCGCCGAGCTGCTCGAGCCGGGTGACGTCGTCGTGGACGGCGGCAACTCCCGCTGGACGGACGACGAGAAGCACGCCGGGGAGCTGGCGGCCAAGGGCATAGGCTTCGTCGACTGCGGCGTCTCGGGCGGCGTCTGGGGCCTGGAGAACGGCTACGCGCTGATGTACGGCGGCGACAAGGAGAATGTCGCCAAGGTGCAGCCGGTGTTCGACGCCCTCAAGCCGGAGGGGGACTTCGGTTCGGTGCACGCGGGCAAGGTCGGCGCGGGCCACTTCGCGAAGATGGTCCACAACGGCATCGAGTACGCGATGATGCAGGCCTACGCCGAGGGCTGGGAGCTCCTGGAGAAGGTCGACTCGGTGACCGACGTCCGTGAGGTGTTCCGCTCCTGGCAGGAGGGCACCGTCATCCGTTCCTGGCTGCTCGACCTCGCGGTGAACGCCTTGGACGAGGACGAGCACCTGGACGGGCTCCGGGGTTTTGCACAGGACTCCGGTGAGGGACGCTGGACCGTGGAGGCCGCCATCGACAACGCGGTCCCGCTGCCGGCGATCACCGCCTCGCTGTTCGCGCGGTTCGCCTCGCGCCAGGAGGACTCGCCGCAGATGAAGATGATCGCGGCGCTGCGGAACCAGTTCGGCGGCCACGCGGTCGAGAAGAAGTAGCCCACAGGGCACGTCCCGTATCCACAGGACCGCGCGGCGGTCCGCAACGCCTGGGGAGGTCGGCGGAACGACCATGCACGTCACGCATCTGTCACTGGCCGACTTCCGGTCCTATCCCCGGGTCGAGGTCCCGCTCGATCCGGGGGTGACGGCCTTCGTCGGGCCCAACGGGCAGGGCAAGACGAACCTGGTCGAGGCGGTCGGTTACCTTGCCACCCTCGGCAGCCACCGGGTCTCCTCCGACGCCCCGCTGGTCCGGATGGGTGCCGACCGCGCGATCATCCGGGCCCAGGTGCGTCAGGGCGAGCGGCAGCAACTGGTCGAGCTGGAGCTGAACCCGGGCCGCGCCAACCGTGCCCGTATCAACAGGTCCTCGCAGGTCAGGCCCCGGGACGTGCTGGGGATCGTCCGTACGGTGCTGTTCGCGCCCGAGGACCTGGCCCTGGTCAAGGGCGACCCGGGTGAGCGGCGCCGGTTCCTGGACGAGCTGATCACCGCGCGCTCCCCGCGCATGGCCGGTGTCCGCTCCGACTACGACCGGGTGCTCAAGCAGCGCAACACCCTGCTGAAGTCGGCCGCGCTGGCGCGCCGGCACGGCGGCCGCACCCTGGACCTGTCCACGCTCGAGGTGTGGGACCAGCACCTCGCGCGTGCGGGCGCCGAGCTGCTGGCGCAGCGGCTGGACCTGATAGCCACGCTCCAGCCGCTGGCGGACAAGGCGTACGAGCAGCTCGCGCCCGGCGGCGGACCGATCGCCCTGGAGTACAGGCCGTCCGCGCCCGGCGAGGCGCATACGCGCGAGGATCTGTTCGAGCAGCTGATGGCCGCCCTCGCTCAGGCGCGCAAGCCGGAGATCGAGCGGGGTGTCACCCTGGTCGGTCCGCACCGTGACGATCTGCTGCTCAAGCTGGGGCAGCTGCCCGCCAAGGGTTATGCCTCCCATGGCGAGTCCTGGTCGTACGCGCTGGCGTTGCGTCTGGCCTCCTACGACCTGCTGCGGGCGGAGGGCAACGAGCCGGTGCTGGTGCTCGACGACGTCTTCGCCGAGCTGGACGCGCGGCGCCGCGAGCGTCTGGCCGAGCTGGTGGCGCCCGGCGAGCAGGTCCTGGTGACCGCGGCGGTCGACGACGACGTGCCCCATGTGCTGGCGGGTGCGCGGTTCGCCGTGACCGAGGGGACGGTGGAGCGCGTATGAGCGAACAGGACACGCCCGGAAGCGGTGCGGGGGAGGCCCTCGAGCCGTCCGGTGTCGATCTCGCGCGCGTGGCGTTGCGCGCGGCCAGGGAGGCGGCACGCGCGCGTGGGGACGCGGCGCAGCAGCGCAAGCAGGCGCGGCGCGGCGGTCTGCGCTCCGGGGCGCGCGCCGACCGGCGTGATCCGATGGCGCTCGGCCCGGCGATCAACCGGCTGCTCACCGAGCGCGGCTGGGAGGCCCCGGCCGCGGTGGGCGGGGTGATGGGGCGCTGGCCGGAGATCGTCGGTGAGGACGTGGCCAAGCACTGTGAGCCGGAGCGGTACGAAGAGGACGAGCGGGTGCTGGTCGTGCGCTGCGACTCCACGGCGTGGGCGACGAATCTGCGGCTGCTCGCGCCGACTCTGGTCGCGCGTCTGAACGAGGACCTCGGGCACGGCACGGTGCGGCTGATCAAGGTCGTCGGCCCCGGCGGTCCCGCCCGTCGCTTCGGGCCCCTGCGCGCTCCGGGAAGCACGGGTCCTGGGGACACGTACGGGTGACCGGGAGCCCGTTTCGGGCTCTTCAGCCACACGTGATGGACATCACAAAAGAGCTCTCAACGGTGCCGTCCCGCCGTCGGTGCCCGTTTCGTCGCGGCACCGCACACGGTGGCGAATCGCCACCTGACTCCTAAGTAGCCAAGGGTTGACGGCTCGAAGCGCTGAGTGCCCTCGTGGGGCTCTTGGAGCCCCCATCCGTATATCGGGAGTCGGGCGAGACCGGTTGAGGGCGGCACATGCGGACTCAGGTGCCAGCAAACCCCCATCGATGTCAGTGCTACCGGTAGAATGGAAGACAATCCCGCCCCGCACGTGGGGACCGCCCGGGAAAAGCTGAGCAACGCTGATCAAGGCTTACCAACGCAACATGCCGCAGCCGCTCCGGCAACCTGCCGACGAGCCCGGCTCGTGCTGTGCCAGAAAGGGCGCTTCGTGGCCGATTCCGGCAACCCCAACGAGAACATCCCGTCCACCGACACCGGCGTGAACAGCGCGGCGAGCACCTCGGGCAGCGAGGTCACCGCCTCGTACGACGCCAGTGCCATCACCGTCCTCGAGGGTCTGGACGCGGTCCGCAAGCGACCCGGTATGTACATCGGTTCCACCGGTGAGCGAGGACTGCACCACTTGGTGCAGGAGGTCGTCGACAACTCCGTCGACGAGGCGCTGGCCGGTCACGCGGACACCATCGACGTCACCATCCTCGCTGACGGCGGCGTGCGGGTCGTCGACAACGGACGTGGCATCCCGGTCGGCATCGTCCCCTCCGAGGGCAAGCCGGCCGTCGAGGTCGTGCTGACGGTCCTGCACGCGGGCGGAAAGTTCGGTGGCGGCGGCTACGCGGTCTCCGGCGGTCTGCACGGCGTGGGCGTCTCCGTCGTGAACGCCCTGTCGACCAAGGTGTCCGTCGAGATCAAGACCGACGGCCACCGCTGGACGCAGGACTACAAGTTGGGCGTCCCGACGGCCCCGCTCGCCCAGCACGAGGCCACGGAGGAGCACGGCACCTCGGTCACCTTCTGGGCCGACCCGGACATCTTCGAGACCACCGACTACTCCTTCGAGACGCTGTCGCGGCGCTTCCAGGAGATGGCGTTCCTCAACAAGGGTCTGCGCATCAACCTCACCGACGAGCGCGAGTCGGCGAAGGCCACGGCCGGGGCGGACGAGGCGGGCGAGGACGAGAAGTACGAGGTCAAGAGCGTCTCGTACCACTACGAGGGTGGCATCGTCGACTTCGTGAAGTACCTCAACTCCCGCAAGGGGGAAGTGGTGCACCCCACCGTGATCGACCTCGAGGCGGAGGACAGGGACAGGAGCCTGTCCCTCGAACTCGCGATGCAGTGGAACGGCGGCTACAGCGAGGGCGTGTACTCCTTCGCCAACATCATCCACACGCACGAGGGCGGCACGCACGAAGAGGGCTTCCGCGCGGCGCTCACCTCGCTGATCAACAAGTACGCGCGGGACAAGAGGCTGCTGCGCGAGAAGGACGACAACCTCACGGGTGACGACATCCGCGAGGGTCTGACCGCGATCATCTCGGTCAAGCTGAGCGAGCCCCAGTTCGAGGGCCAGACCAAGACCAAGCTGGGCAACACCGAGGTGAAGACCTTCGTCCAGAAGGTCGTCTACGAGCACCTCAACGACTGGCTGGACCGCAACCCGGTCGAGGCCGCGGACATCATCCGCAAGGGCATCGCGGCGGCCACCGCGCGCGTGGCGGCCCGCAAGGCGCGTGACCTGACCCGCCGCAAGGGCCTGCTGGAGTCGGCATCGCTGCCGGGCAAGTTGTCCGACTGCCAGTCGAACGACCCCACCAAGTGCGAGATCTTCATCGTCGAGGGTGACTCCGCCGGCGGTTCGGCCAAGTCCGGCCGGAACCCGCAGTACCAGGCGATCCTCCCGATCCGCGGCAAGATCCTCAACGTCGAGAAGGCACGCATCGACCGGATCCTGCAGAACCAGGAGATCCAGGCGATGATCTCCGCGTTCGGCACGGGTGTGCACGAGGACTTCGACATCGAGAAGCTCCGCTATCACAAGATCATCCTGATGGCGGACGCCGACGTCGACGGCCAGCACATCAACACCCTGCTGCTGACCTTCCTGTTCCGCTTCATGCGGCCGCTGGTCGAGGCCGGACACGTGTACCTGTCCCGTCCGCCGCTCTACAAGATCAAGTGGGGCCGGGACGACTTCGAGTACGCGTACTCCGACCGCGAGCGCGACGCGCTGATCGAGATGGGCCGCAACGCCGGCAAGCGCATCCGCGAGGACTCCGTCCAGCGCTTCAAGGGTCTCGGTGAGATGAACGCCGAGGAGCTGCGCGTCACCACGATGGACCAGGAGCACCGGGTCCTCGGCCAGGTCACCCTGGACGACGCCGCCCAGGCCGACGACCTGTTCTCGGTCCTCATGGGCGAGGACGTCGAAGCCCGCCGCGCGTTCATCCAGCGCAACGCCAAGGACGTCCGCTTCCTCGACATCTGAGTCGGTCTCAGCTGACCGCACCAGGAAGGACCTTCACCAGCAATGACCGACGAGAACACTCCTGTGACGATGCCCGAGGGTGACGCCCTGGCCATGCGTGTCGAGCCCGTCGGGCTCGAGACGGAGATGCAGCGCTCCTACCTCGACTACGCGATGTCCGTCATCGTCTCGCGTGCGCTGCCGGACGTCCGTGACGGCCTCAAGCCCGTGCACCGCCGCGTGCTGTACGCCATGTACGACGGCGGTTACCGCCCCGAGCGCGGCTTCTACAAGTGCGCCCGCGTCGTCGGCGACGTCATGGGCAACTACCACCCGCACGGCGACTCCTCCATCTACGACGCGCTGGTCCGCCTCGCCCAGCCCTGGTCGATGCGCATGCCGCTCGTCGACTCCAACGGCAACTTCGGCTCCCCGGGCAACGACCCGGCCGCGGCCATGCGGTACACCGAGTGCAAGATGGCGCCGCTGTCGATGGAGATGGTCCGCGACATCGACGAGGAGACCGTCGACTTCACGGACAACTACGACGGCCGCTCCCAGGAGCCGACCGTCCTGCCGGCCCGCTTCCCGAACCTGCTGATCAACGGCTCGGCCGGCATCGCGGTCGGCATGGCGACCAACATCCCGCCGCACAACCTGCGCGAGGTCGCGGCCGGCGCCCAGTGGTACCTGGAGAACTTCGAGTCCTCGCACGAGGAGCTGCTGGACGCGCTCATCGAGCGCATCAAGGGCCCCGACTTCCCGACCGGCGCCCTCGTGGTCGGCCGCAAGGGCATCGAGGAGGCGTACCGCACGGGCCGCGGCTCGATCACCATGCGCGCGGTGGTCGAGGTGGAGGAGATCCAGAACCGCCAGTGCCTGGTGGTCACGGAGCTGCCGTACCAGACCAACCCCGACAACCTCGCGCAGAAGATCGCCGACCTGGTGAAGGACGGCAAGATCGGCGGCATCGCGGACGTCCGCGACGAGACGTCGTCCCGGACCGGTCAGCGCCTGGTCATCGTGCTGAAGCGGGACGCGGTCGCCAAGGTCGTCCTGAACAACCTCTACAAGCACACCGACCTGCAGTCGAACTTCGGCGCCAACATGCTGGCGCTGGTCGACGGCGTGCCGCGCACGCTCTCCCTGGACGCGTTCATCCGGCACTGGGTGAACCACCAGATCGAGGTCATCGTCCGCCGCACGCGTTTCCGGCTGCGCAAGGCCGAGGAGCGGGCGCACATCCTGCGCGGCCTGCTGAAGGCCCTGGACGCCATCGACGAGGTCATCGCGCTGATCCGGCGCAGTGACACCGCGGAGATCGCGCGCGGGGGCCTGATGGACCTCCTGCGGATCGACGACATCCAGGCCAACGCCATCCTCGAGATGCAGCTGCGCCGACTGGCCGCCCTGGAGCGCCAGAAGATCGTGCAGGAGCACGACGAACTCCAGGCGAAGATCAACGAGTACAACGAGATCCTCGGCTCGCCGGTCCGCCAGCGCGGCATCGTCAGCCAGGAGCTGGCCGCGATCGTCGAGAAGTACGGCGACGACCGCAAGACGAAGCTGATCCCCTACGAGGGCGACATGTCCATCGAGGACCTGATCGCCGAAGAGGACATCGTCGTCACGGTCACGCGCGGCGGCTACATCAAGCGCACCAAGACCGACGACTACCGGGCCCAGAAGCGCGGCGGCAAGGGGGTGCGCGGCGCGAAGCTCAAGGAAGACGACATCGTCAACCACTTCTTCGTGTCCACCACCCACCACTGGCTGCTGTTCTTCACCAACAAGGGCCGGGTCTACCGGGTGAAGGCCTACGAGCTGCCCGACGCCGGCCGGGACGCGCGCGGGCAGCACGTGGCGAACCTGCTGGCCTTCCAGCCGGACGAGACGATCGCCCAGATCCGGGCGATCCGCGACTACGAGGCGGTGCCCTACCTGGTCCTGGCCACCAAGGCGGGCCTGGTGAAGAAGACGTCGCTGAAGGACTACGACTCCCCGCGCGCGGGCGGCGTGATCGCGATCAACCTGCGGGAGCAGGAGGACGGTTCCGACGACGAACTGATCGGTGCCGAACTCGTCTCGGCCGACGACGATCTGCTGCTGATCAGCAAGAAGGCGCAGTCGATCAGGTTCACGGCGACCGACGACACACTCCGTCCCATGGGGCGTGCGACCTCGGGCGTCAAGGGCATGAGTTTCCGCGAGGGGGACGAGCTGCTCTCGATGAATGTTGTTCGACCCGGTACGTTCGTGTTCACTGCCACAGACGGCGGGTACGCGAAGCGGACCGCTGTCGACGAGTACCGCGTCCAGGGTCGCGGCGGCCTCGGCATCAAGGCTGCCAAGATTGTCGAGGACCGCGGCACCCTCGTCGGCGCGCTGGTGGTCGAGGAGACCGACGAGATCCTCGCCATCACGCTGTCGGGTGGGGTGATTCGTACGCGAGTCAACGAGATCAGGGAAACCGGCCGTGACACCATGGGCGTCCAACTGATCAATCTGGGCAAGCGCGATGCCGTGGTCGGCATCGCCCGTAACGCCGAGGCTGGACGCGAGGCGGAGGAAGTCGACGGCGACGTGGCCGTGGACGAGACCACCGACGGGGACGCGACCACCGGTACGGACGAGGGTGAGGCGCCCTCGTCCGAGTAACACGAGGAGTGAGACAGCGTGAGCGGAGCCACGGGCGCCGGACCGGCCGGTACCAGCAGGGGAACGGACGGCGGCGGCCGTGGCTCCGCCGCGCGGGCGGCGGATCCGCACACGACCAATCTCAAAGCGATCAAGCCGCCTGCCAAGGACGCCTCTTCGTCCGACAGGCAGGGATCCCAGGGGGGAACCGTGACGGACACCCGAGGCCCGCAGCAGGCCGCGCCCGCCCAGGGCGCCGCTGCTCAGACGGCCTCACCACTGCCGGGGGAACGGCAGTCGCAGCAGCAGGCGGGCCCGTACCACCCGCCGCAGGCCTACCCGGCGCAGGCCGGCACGGCGGCCGGTCAGACCGGCGCGGTACGACGTCCCCGCACGGGGGCGCGCACCACCCCGCGCGTGCGCAAGGCACGTCTGCGGGTGTCGAAGGCCGACCCATGGTCGGTGATGAAGGTCAGCTTCCTGCTCTCCATCGCGCTCGGCATCTGTACGATCGTCGCGTCCGCGGTGCTGTGGATGGTCATGGACGCCATGGGCGTGTTCTCGACGGTCGGCAGCACGATCTCCGAGGCGACCGGCTCCAACGAGTCGAACGGTTTCGACCTCCAGTCGTTCCTGTCGCTGCCCAACGTCCTGATGTTCACGACGATCATCGCGGTCATCGACGTCGTCCTGGCGACGGCGCTGGCGACGCTCGGCGCGTTCATCTACAACCTCTCCGCGGGTTTCGTGGGCGGTGTCGAACTGACGCTGGCCGAGGACGAGTGAGCTGATCACAGCGGTTTCCCCGGCTTGTCCGACAGTCGCCGGACAACCGATTTTGGGACTGCCCCGGTCGTGCGCTAATCTTCAGGAGTCAGCGCGCGGGACACACTCCGCAGAGCGCGGCGGGGCTATAGCTCAGTTGGTTAGAGCGCATCCCTGATAAGGATGAGGCCACAGGTTCAAATCCTGTTAGCCCCACCATCGTAAAGACCCCCAGTCGATCAGGACTGGGGGTCTTTGACGTCCATGGGTGACATCAGCCGGTGGGCGGCACCCGGTCCCTTGCCCGGAGGGACGAGATCCAGACGACGGCCCCGACAGGGACGAGGGCGCAGGTGAGACCGAAGTACAGGCATGTGTGGGCCGACACCTTGAAGATCTCGTGCTTCCGGGCTCGGAACGCCGCGAAGCAGGTGAAGCCGACGACGGCGAGGCAGGGCAGGGTGATGAAGACGAACCGCAGTGCCGCCATGATTCCCCCGATGCGCCGGCCGCCCCACAGCGGGAAGCTGCGGCAGCCACCGCGGCGGTGTTTCGGCGGCTGACCTCCGCGCCGTGCCGCACACAGCGAAGAAGACCCCGGTCGGATGTCGACCGGGGTCTTCTGGTGTCGGCTCGGGCCGTGGTGCTGTACGCAAGTTCGCCAGGACTCGGGGAAGCGGCGACGGCACGAGGAGGGGGTAGGAGCGGCCCCGCGGTCAGCGCTGGAGGGGGATGCGGCCGGTGACGGCTTCCGCGCGGGTGGACGTCGTGTCGTCGGAGCAGTCCGCGGAGTCGGGTTCCGCCGTCGTGTCCGGGAGCGGACGGTGCCGGCAGCTGGGAGACTTGCCGTGGGCCTCGGCGTGGATGCGCTGTTTCATCGTGGGGGGCAGGGCCCTGACCAGTGACCAGGACCAGAGGGGCGTCGTCGGCGCCGACACGTTCGGGGCGCTGTCGCTGTTGCGCGTTCCGCCGGTCTGCGGTACGGCCGCGGAGGCGGTCGTGGTGATGAGTCCGAGCGCCGTGCACAGCGCGAGGAAGGCGGTGACGATGGCGTTCCACAGCTTCATGACCTTGTTCCGGGCCATGGCCCCTCACTTTCGGGTTGGGCGATTTGCGTACTTTCCTCATGATGTGTATGAGGCTCGCGAAGTGGTGGACCGACGCCCGTGGCGCGCGGATGTTCAGATGAACACCACACGGATGGGCGCATAAGCGGCGAAAAGATGCGAAGGTGGCGGAGAAGCCATCGAAGTGACCGTTCGTGCGGGCGTGATCACCCTCCGGTCGGATCGCCGTACTCCGCTTCTACTGCGCTGTGCCGGAGGGCAGTTGAAGAGGCCGACGCAGGTCACCGATCGGTATCGACCGGTGTGTATAGTCGGGCGGCAGAGGTCCCCTACGTCAAGGAAAGACGAGGTCGCGCGGTGAAGAAGCTTCTCCTGGTCGCACTGGCCGCCATCGGCGGGCTCCTCGTGTACCGCCAGATCCAGGCGGATCGCGCCGAGCAGGATCTGTGGACGGAGGCGACTGACTCCGTGCCCACGGGTTCGTGAGTACTGATATCCGACGCTGAACAGACCCCGGCCGCCCACGCGGTCGGGGTTTTGTGTGGCGGGTACTTGTCGGCGGGCCTCCTCCCCGGGGCAGGATGGGCGCGGTGCGACGTCCGGGCGACGACGAGGGGTGGCGCGTGAGGGGACGGCGGGGTACGGCCCGGGCTGGGAGCGGCGGGCCCTCGGCCGGCGGACGTGCGGGCGTGGTGACGCTCGCGTCCGTGACGGTGCTGGCACTGGCCGGTGTGCTGCCGGGGCGGGTGGCCGTCGCGGGCGAGGCCGCCGAAGGCACCGGGTCTTACGCCTTCGCCGAGGACGCGCGGAGGGTCGACGGCGCCGTGAGCACCGCGGACGCCGTGGAACTGGAGCCCGGCCGCACCTACCGGAGCACCCTCCCGGCGAGCGGCACGGTCCACTACCGCCTCGAACTCGACGGCACCACGAGCACCTACACCTCCGTCACCGCCGTTCCTCCGGCCGGCCGCACCGCCTCCGTCATCGACGGGGTCAAGGTGTCCGTGCAGGACGGCGAGGGCCGCTCCTGTGATGTGGACACGGCGAGCTTCGGCGCCGCCGGCAGCCCCCATCCGGTCGCCGCGTGGGCCATGCGGGAGATCTCCCCCAGGAGGTCCCTGTGCCAGGAGGCCGGTACATACCACCTGAGCGTCGAACGCGTCGACCCGGACGGGGAGGGCTCCTCCCCCGACCCCTGGGAGATGGAGCTCACCGCGGTGTCGGAGCCCCCTGCGGAGAGGACCGGTGCGACGAGTGCGCCGAAGGAGTGGAACTCCGCCCCGCCCCAGCCCCTCACGGGGAAGCCCGAGCGGCGCTCCGGAGGCGCGGGCTTCACCCGGGCCACCCCCGTCGGCCAGGGGGTCTGGCGGGACGACATCCGCCCGGGCCAGACACTCTTCTACAGGGTTCCCGTCGGCTGGGGCCGACAGCTCCACGCCACCGCCGAACTGGGCAGTTCGAGCACGCACGGCAGCGGCTATACCGCAGCCGCGCTGGACCTGGACCTCTACAACCCCGTACGCGGCCACGTCGTGGACGTGGGCGTCGGCTACGACGGCGGCCAGAAGGCGGAGAGCCTCGCACCCCTCCCGTCGGTCGCGTACGCCAATCGGTACGCCGCCGGCCGTCAGGTCGGGGCGCTGCGGTTCGCCGGCTCCTACTACCTCGTCGCGCACCTTTCGGCCGCGGTGGCGGACGACTTCGGCGACGGGCCCGTTCCGCTGACGCTGCGGGTGCGGCTGAGCGGTGCGGCACAGGAGGGGCCCGGATACGCGGGGGAGTCCGTGCCGCCGGGCGTCTTCGCCGTCACGGGGAAGGACCGGGAGGCGGCGGCCGAGGGCGAGGCCGCGGGCGACGACGCCGCCTTCCGGGCGCTCGCGGTGGGCGGCATCGGCGCGGGCACGGCACTGCTGGCAGGGCTGGGCGCGTGGGCGCTGGCGGCCCGGCGGCGGGCCGTCCCGTGAGCCGCGGGCCTTCCGTGAGCGGCGCGGGCAGCGGAGGTCAGATGCGTGTGAGGGCCCAGAACCCCACGGCGTAGCAGGCCAGAGCCAGGAGCAGCAGGGGGACGACCGCCTTTGCCGGAGGGCCGGGGCGGCGGCTGCGCCGGCGGTGGGTCCGAGGAGCGGTGGAACCGTGCCGCGACAGTGCTCCGCCCGGAGGCGGAGCCTGCGAGGCCTGGGCGGTGTATTCCGCGGTGGAGGCGTCGGGATACGCGGTCGGCCGTGGCAGGGGGGAACGCAGCCGGTGAGTGGGGTCGTGGGGGGAGGCGTCGGGGACGGCACCGGCCGACTGGTGCTGTACCGGCGCCCGGGGGGCCTGTTCGGAGGGCGGCGGAGTGGGCACGGGGGAGGAGGTGATCGTGGCCCGGGGTGGCGGCAGAGGGAAGCTTCCGGTGTCCGACATGCCGGGCGACCGCGGGGAGGCGCCGGACGCGGCGCCCAGACGCGGATCGGCGGGTACGCCGCCTTCGCCCCTGTCCGGGCCCGCATCGAGCGCCCTCGGGCCGGTTCCAGCGCCTGTCCGGGTGCCCGTTGCCGCGGCCGGCCGGACGGACCCGGGGTCGCTCACGCCGTCGGACGTGCCGCCGGAGGCGTCCGTACCGTCCGGGTCCCAGCCGGACCCGGACCCGGTGCCGGGCAGAGAGCCCCGCTCATCCTCCGGGGCCGTACGCCCCACGCCCGAAGCCCGCTTCAGCGGGCCGTCCGCGGCGAACCCCGCGGGCAGCGGGCCCAGTTGGTCGAATATCTCGATCAGTTCGTCGTCGGGGCCGGGCTCCGGAAGAAGCTCCGCGGCAGCCGCGAGCGCCTTCCGCGCCCCCGTGGCCGTGCGGAACCGCGCCTGCGGATCCGGCTGGAGCAGCGAGGCCACCACCTGCCACAGCGGCTCGGGGATGCCCTGGGGCGCACCGGGTGTCCCGTGGTCGGCGAAGTACTGGATGAGGGCCTTGGCGTCCGGTTTGGCGCCCTGCAGCAGGTACAGCGCCACCAGGCCCACGGCGAAGAGGTCGGCGGGGAAGTCCGGTTCGGAGCCCATCAGCTGCTCCGGCGCGAGATAACCCGGCGTGCCCACCACCAGATTGGTCTCGGTCAGCCGTGGCTCACCCAGCCGCATCGCGATGCCGAAGTCCGACAGCCGCAGCCGCGGTCTGCCCGTGCCGGTGGCCTCCAGGAGCACGTTGGCGGGCTTGATGTCGCGGTGCACGACGTCCTCCGCATGCACCGCGGAGAGCCCCGCCAGCAGCTGGTCGAGCAGGGTGCAGACAAAGGCGGGCGGCAGCGGGCCGTAGTCGCCGACCAGGTGGACCAGCGAACCGCCGGCGACCAGGTCCATGGTGAACAGGACCTTGTCGTCGTCGGCGGCCCAGCTGGTGGGCGCCAGGACATGGGGGTGATCGATCCGCAGCGCCTGCTCGCGCACGAAACGGAGCAGGGAGTGGGCGTCGCTCTGCAGCAGGACCTTGGCGGCCACATAACGGCGGCGGCGGTGGTCCCAGGCGCGCCAGACGGCACCGACACCCCCGCGCCCGATCGGATCGACCAGTTCGTACCGGCCGGCGAAGACCTCACCCATCGCTGTGCGTCGCCCCTCCCCTGCGGTGTCCCCCGTCTTCCGCGCGTCCCCGGCGGCCGAACCCCCTTCGGCCGCCGGGCGGGGGATCAGTTCTGGTGGGACTGGTAGTGCGTGACCGCGTCGGAGGTGCGGCCCGCGCCGTAGACCCGGAGGAACTCTGCCAGTTCGGGGTGCGTGGGGGCGAGGGTGTCGGCGGCCTCGATGATGTCGCCGGCGGCGGCCACCGAGCGCAGCAGGGACTGGATCTCACGGACCACCCGCTTGACCGTGGGCGCCCCCGAACTGCTCGTCGTCTGCGTGGTGTTGCTGAGCACCGAGCCCCCCTGCGACTTCTTGATCTCGTCCATGCGCTCGGTGGCCTCGGCCGCGCTCACACTGCCGTCCGCGACCTGCCCCGCCAGGTCCTGCAGCAGCTGCACCCGCTGCACCACAGCGGGATTTCCGATCTTCGCCCGCTGGCCGCTCATCAGCTGCGACAGCATCGGCGCGGACAGTCCCAGAACCCCCGCGAGACGAGCCTGGTTGAGGCCCAGGTCGTCTATGAGCCTACGGAAGAGCGCCCCCAGCGGCTCCCCGTACCAGTTCCGCTGCAGTTCCCGCGCTCTCGCGGTGGCTTCCTGCTGTGCGGCGTCCATTGCGTCTCCCCATCGCTTCCCCAAGAACCGTGGTTGGGGGTTGCGCACCACCTCCGAGCCTATTAAGGGGAGTGGTGGGGCACGGGGGCCCCCAAAATTTTTGGGCTGTGTCTTATAA
>NZ_JBHYVC010000029.1:58106-86917 GCF_042749965.1 Streptomyces sp. NPDC059454
CGCCCCCTCGGCCTCCGTGTACATGTTCGGGGGCTTTGCCGGGTGTTGGGGGGTGGATGCCGTGTGGGGGGCGTCCTTCGCCTACCCCCTGGTCCACCCAACCACGGGTGGTTGGTTGCCCCCACCCACGTCCGAGCATCTTACGGAGAGTGGTCGGTCACGGGGACCCCCAATCTTTTTGCGGAATCCCCGGGGGGACCCGGTACTCTGGTCTCGGGCGCCCACCGGGATGCAGTTCTCGCAGGTGGACGCTTTCCTCCGGGGCCTTAGCTCAGTTGGTAGAGCGCTGTCTTTGCATGGCAGATGTCAGGGGTTCGACTCCCCTAGGCTCCACATTCGGACCCCTCTCACCTGCGGAAACGCGGTCGGAGGGGTCCCTTGTTTCACGTGAAACGGCGCGGTGGGGCAGAAGACACTCAAGTCTTCTGCCCCACCGCGCCGTTGGTGCCCTCGCGCGTCAGGCCTGGTCGTCGCGCCGGGCGGCTTCCTCCGCGGCCTCCTTGGCCTCGACCTCCGGGTCGAGCGTGGCCCCGTCGCTGCCGTCCACCGACGTCAGCTTCGTCGACCCCGACGACACATCCGTCGCGGCCGGCGGCTCCACCAGCCAGTCCGGGTTGGCCTGCTTGTCCCACCACTTCCAGGCGGCGAAGGCGCCGCCTGCCGCGGCACCCAGAATCAGGACCGCCTTCGCGACACGGCCGGCCTTCGCCCGCCGCCGCTGCTTGCGGACCAGCTTCTGGATCTGCTGCGCCGAGACCTGGCCGCGCAGCGCGGCCAGCGCGGCCGCACCCCGGGCCGCCGCCTCGTCCCGCGCGGGACCGGCGGCGGCCACCGCCTGCTCGATCCTCGGACGGGAGTAGTCCGCCGCCTGCCGGGCGGCCTTGCGGGTGCGGTCGGCAGCCTGGTGAGCGGCCTGGTCGACCTTCGGCGGCACATGCGTCCGGGCCTGCTCCAGATAGGGCTGCACATGGGTGCCGTACTGGACGCGGGCGTGGCCGGTGGCCTGCGTCACCACGGGCGCGAGCCGTACGCGGGCCTCCTGTGCGTAGTGCGCGGCCCTGACCTTGGCCGTGTCGGCGTAGGGCGCCACCACTTCCGCGGCGTGCAGCACGCTGTCCTTCGCCGAACCGGTCGCGGCGCGCACGCTGTCGATGCGGGTCACGGGTTCCTCCTCCTCGGTGGCGTACGGTATTTCGACTTTCCACCCTTTTACGGATCATGCCTGCCGGGTTGCCGCGCGGCATGCGTGGACGGGCATCCGGGTGCCGATGAACGTGATTGATAGCGATATCAACTGCAATAGCGGATGAATCCGGGGCAACGGGAGCTTGTCGTCGACAATGCCACGGATCGCCGCCTCGCGCCCCCGGCACGGGACCACTCACCCGGTTTTCCGCAAGCGAAGCGGCCCGGTTGCCCACCTGTGAACGGACGCCGGGCGACTGCGCGCTCCGTCCATGCGAGGATCAGGGAGTCACGGAAAGACAACGGAAGGCACATCGTGGCTGAGCAGCTCAACGCCACCCTGAAGACCAATCACGGCGACATCCAGGTCCGGCTCTTCCCGAACCAGGCGCCGATCACGGTCAAGAACTTCGTCGAGCTCGCCAAGGGCGAGCGGGAGTGGACCCACCCGCAGACCGGTGCGAAGTCCACGGACAAGCTCTACGACGGCACGGTCTTCCACCGGGTGATCAGCGGTTTCATGATCCAGGGCGGAGACCCGCTGGGCAACGGCACCGGTGGTCCCGGCTACCAGTTCGAGGACGAGTTCCACCCGGACCTGCGCTTCGACAAGCCCTACCTGCTGGCGATGGCCAACGCCGGCCCGGGCACCAACGGCTCGCAGTTCTTCATCACCGTTGCCCCGACGGCCTGGCTGAACCGCAAGCACACCATCTTCGGCGAGGTCGCCGACGCCGCCAGCCAGAAGGTCATCGACGCCATCGCGTCCGCGCCGACCAACCCGCGCACCGACCGCCCGGTGAACGACGTCGTGATCGAGTCGGTCGAGATCCACGAGGGCTGAGCACCCGTCCCCCGGAGCGCGAAAGCCCTCGAAGGGAACCAATCGCCCCGCTCATCCGTAAGGATGGGCGGGGCGGGGCTTTTCCACACGACCTAGGGGATCCCATGGACGACCAGGCTTCCGGCAGCCCGCAGGACGCCCAGCGCGTTCCTGTCTGCTATCGCCACCCGGGCCGCGAGACCGGCATCCGCTGCACCCGGTGCGAGCGCCCGATCTGCCCCGAGTGCATGGTCGACGCCTCGGTCGGGTTCCAGTGCCCGGAGTGCGTCCGCGGAGGCTCGGGCACGGGACACGCGCCGACGGCCTCCATGCCCCGCACGATCGCCGGTGGAGCCGTCGCCGCGGACCCCCGGCTGATCACCAAGATCCTCCTCGGGATCAACCTCGCGGTGTTCATCGCCGTACAGGTCCGGCCGTCACTGCTGGACCCCCTCGTACTGGTCGGCGTCTGGCCGCCGGCGCCGTTCATGCCCACCGAGGGGGTGGCCGAGGGCGAGTGGTACCGCCTGGCCACCTCGGTGTTCACGCACGAGGAGATCTGGCACATCGGCTTCAACATGCTGGCCCTGTGGTGGCTCGGCGGGCCGCTGGAGCAGGCTCTGGGACGTGCTCGTCATCTCGCGCTCTATCTGATCTCCGGCCTGGCGGGCAGTGCGCTGACCTATCTGCTGGCTGCGGGGAGCACGGCCTCGCTCGGCGCGTCCGGCGCGATCTTCGGCCTCTTCGGCGCGACCGCCGTACTGATGCGCCGGCTCAACCAGGACATGCGTCCGATCATCGCCCTGCTGGTGATCAACGTGATCATCACCTTCGGCTGGAGCAACATCGCCTGGCAGGCCCACCTGGGCGGGTTCGTCGCCGGTGTCGTGATCGGGTACGCCATGGTGCACGCCCCGCGGGAGCGGCGGGCGCTCGTGCAGTACGGGACGTGTGCGCTGGTGCTGGCCGTGGTCGTCCTGATGACCGTGCTGAGGACGGCGCAGCTTACCTGAGCACCGAGTTTGTCCACAGCCGGTGGTGGATCTTGTGCACAGGGTGCAAGAAGGGCTGTCCGTCGGGTGATCGACCAGTGTTTCCACAGGTCAGGCAGCATACGAACAGATTTTCGGTTACTGATATTTCTGTCACACCGGCGTCAACGTCCCGAAAGTTATCCACAGATCGGGTCTCCCGTCCACATGTGGACAAGGGCTGTGGATAACTCAGAGGACAACCCTGCCCAGAGCTGTGGAACAGCTCTGGGCAGGGGGCGCTCACCGTGCGGCGAGCGTTACTTCCACTGGGTGGAGACGCCGAATCCGGCGGCGATGAACCCGAAGCCCACCACGATGTTCCAGTTGCCCAGGGCGTCGATGGGCAACGTGCCGTCGGTGACGTAGAAGACGACGATCCAGGCCAGCCCGATGAGGAACAGGGCCAGCATCACCGGCGCGACCCAGGCGCGGTTGGTCAGCTTGATCACGGTCGTCTGCTTCGCCGCCGGCGGCGTGTAGTCGGCCTTCTTGCGGATACGTGACTTCGGCACGAGGGTCTCTCCTGTCGATGCGCTGCGTGGCCGCGCAGGGGGAACTGGGTCGGGCTCGGAGCAGCGTACAAGGGGACTCTGAGCGCTCCCCCGGGCGTCCGTTAGCGTAGTGCTTCCGCGGCGCCGAAGGAGATAAGGGTACGTTGAGCAATTCTGCCGACTTTCCCGGGAAGGAATCCAGTCCTGCCCGCCGACGCCGTCCCGGGCCCGTGCGCATCCTCACCGCGGGCGTCTTCGCTCTGGCGGGACTCCTCTTCTTCACCAGCTTCGACACGGCCAAGGGCACCGACATCCGCACGGACGCCTCGCTGCTGAAGCTCTCCGACCTGATCCACGAGCGCAGCCGCAAGAACGGTGAGCTGGAGGAGTCCAACGGCGCGTTGCGCGATGACGTGGAGTCCCTCGCCGAGCGTGACGACGGCAGTACCAAGGCGGAGGACGACAAGCTCGCCGACCTGGAGAAACGCGCCGGCACGCAGAAGCTCAAGGGTGAGGCGATCACCGTCACCCTGAACGACGCGCCGCCGGACGCCACCGCCAAGCTCCCCGGCTACCCCGAGCCGCAGCCCGACTACCTGGTCATCCACCAGCAGGACCTGCAGGCCGTGGTGAACGCGATGTGGCAGGGCGGCGCCGAGGGCATCAAGGTCATGGACCAGCGGCTGATCTCCACCAGCGCCGTGCGCTGTGTGGGCAACACCCTGATCCTTCAGGGCCGCGTCTACTCGCCGCCGTACAAGATCACGGCGGTCGGTGACCCCGAGAAGCTGAAGAAGGCGCTCAGCGCTTCACCGGCGATCCAGAACTACATGGTGTACGTCAACGTCTACGGGCTCGGCTGGCAGGTCGAGGACAACGGGACCGTGACCCTGCCCGGCTACTCGGGCACGGTGGACCTGCACCACGCGAAGCCCGTGGATTAGCGGCCCGTCCCGGTTTCACGTGGAACATGCCCGGAACATCGAGGAGATCGGCCCCGAGCCACGTATTCGTGGGGGCACGCGGCCGGGCCCGTCCTGATCCCGCACAGCCTGCGGAGGCCGGGAAACCGGGGACGTCGCGCCGTTAGTCTGTTGGCGTACGGCGTGGATCTGGTGCCGTGGTACGACGGAAGGGACGGCATGTACAGCTGGATCTGGCGGCATCTGCCGGGCAACGCATGGGTGCGGGCACTGCTCTCACTGGTGCTGGTCATCGCTGTGGTCTACGTCCTCTTCCAGTACGTCTTTCCGTGGGCCGAGCCGCTGCTGCCCTTCAACGATGTGACGGTGGACAACCAGTGAGCGCGCGCATTCTCGTCGTCGACAACTACGACAGCTTCGTCTTCAACCTGGTCCAGTACCTGTACCAGCTGGGCGCCGAGTGCGAGGTCCTGCGCAACGACGAGGTGTCGACGGCGCACGCGCAGGACGGTTTCGACGGGGTGCTGTTGTCGCCGGGGCCCGGTACTCCCGAGGAGGCCGGGGTCTGCGTGGACATGGTGCGGCACTGCGCCTCCACCGGGGTGCCGGTCTTCGGCGTCTGCCTCGGCATGCAGTCGATGCAGGTGGCGTACGGCGGTGTCGTGGGCCGTGCGCCCGAGCTGCTGCACGGCAAGACGTCGCCGGTGGAGCACGGGGGCAAGGGCGTCTTCGCGGGCCTGCCCTCCCCGTTCACGGCGACCCGCTACCACTCGCTGGCCGCCGAACCGGCCACGGTGCCGGCGGAGCTGGAGGTCACGGCCAGGACGCCGGACGGCATGGTGATGGGGCTGAGGCACCGTGAACTCCTGGTCGAGGGCGTGCAGTTCCATCCCGAGTCGGTGCTGACCGAGCACGGTCACCGGATGCTGGCCAACTGGCTGGTGGAGTGCGGCGACGAGGGCGCGGTGGCGAGGTCGGCGGGGCTCGCCCCGGTGGTGGGCAGGTCCTCGGCGTGACCGCGCTGCGCCCCGAGCGCGAGTCCGGCGCCGACGCCTACGGCGGCGCCGGCGAACAGGGCACCCCGTACGGCGGGCAGCCGTACGGGGCGCCGGGTGCGTACGGGGACGGCTGGTACGACGACACGACGTCCGACTCCTACGGCGGCGCTTCCGGGAGCACCGCGTATCTGCCGCCGGTCGACGAGGAGACGGTGGCGCTGCGGATCCCCGGGCCGCCGGAGCGAACGGCGGGTGAGGAGTCCGCGCCGGCTCCCTCGGCGGCATCGGGCGGGCGCGCGGCCCGCAGGAAGGCCGCCAAAAAGCGTCACGGGCGCCGTGGAGGCGCTCACAAGGCCGCGGAGGCCCCCGGCATGGGCGCGGGCCTGGAAGGGGCCTCAGAGGCGTCCGAGGGGGCGTCACGGGCGCCGCTGTCGCGGATGGAGGCGCGTCGGCAGGCGCGGGCGCGCAAGGCGAGTCCGGCGGTCGTCGCGAGCCGGGTGATCGGTGAGGTGTTCATTACCTGTGGTGTGCTGATGCTGCTGTTCGTCACCTACCAGCTGTGGTGGACGAACGTGCGGGCGCACGCGCAGGCCGGCAAGGAGGTCAGCGACCTCCAGGACGACTGGGCGAGCGGTGAGCGCAAGCCGGGGGCGTTCGAGCCGGGGCAGGGCTTCGCGCTGCTGCACATCCCCAGGCTGGACGTGGTGGTGCCGATCGCGGAGGGCATCGACAGCAAGAAGGTGCTCGACCGCGGCATGGTGGGGCACTACGCGGAGGGTGCGCTGAAGACGGCGATGCCGGACGCGAAGACCGGCAACTTCGGGTTGGCGGGGCACCGCAACACGCACGGGGAGCCGTTCCGGTACATCAACCGGCTGGAGCCGGGCGACCCGATCGTGGTGGAGACGCAGGACGAGTACTTCGTCTACAAGATGGCGTCGATCCTCCCGGTCACGCCGCCGAGCAATGTGAGCGTCCTCGAACCGGTGCCGAAGGGCTCGGGCTTCACCGGGCCCGGCCGCTACATCACGCTGACCACGTGCACACCGGAGTTCACCAGCAAGTACCGCTTGATCGTCTGGGGCAAGATGGTCGAGGAACGGCCGCGCAGCAAGGGCAAGCCGGATGCGCTCGTCAGTTAAGGGCAGAGGAAACGTGGCATCGACCACCGACGGCACCGAAGAGCACACCGACGCGCCCGCGTCCTCGCCGCCTCCGGCTCGCCGCCGCATGGGTCCGGTGGCGATGGTCGTCAGCTTCTTCGGGGAACTCCTCATCACCGCGGGCCTGGTGCTCGGCCTGTTCGTCGTCTACTCGCTGTGGTGGACGAACGTCGTCGCGGACCGCGCGGCGGGCCAGCAGGCGGACAAGGTCCGCGACTCCTGGTCCCGGGAGCCCGGCGCAGCGGGCGGTGGTCCCGTCTCCTACGACAGCGGGAACGGCATCGGCTTCCTGCACGTGCCCGCGATGACCGGTGACGAGATCCTCGTTGAGAAGGGCACGTCGATGAAGGTCCTCAACGACGGCGTCGCCGGCTACTACACCGACCCGGTGAAGGCGACCGTGCCGACCTCCGGGAAGAAGGGCAACTTCTCCCTCGCCGCCCACCGGGACGGGCACGGCGCGAAGTTCCACGGCATCCACAGGATCGAGAAGGGCGACCCGATCGTCTTCGAGACGAAGGACACGTGGTACGTCTACAAGGTCTACGGCATCCTCCCCGAGACCTCGAAGTACAACGTCGACGTCCTCGGGAAGATCCCGAAGGAGTCCGGCAGGAAGAAGGCCGGCCACTACATCACGCTGACCACCTGCACACCGGTGTACACCAGCAAGTACCGGTACATCGTGTGGGGCGAACTGGTCCGCACGGAGAAGGTGGACGAGGAGCGGACACCGCCGGAGGAACTGCGCTGACTCCCCCTGCCAAGGGGGTCGGTTGCCTAACATGGCGAAGGCCCGAAGCCGCAACTTGCTCTTGCGGCTTCGGGCCTTCTTCTCCCGGGCCTGGCGGAGTGCCTTCAGCCGCGCTCCGGCGCTCCACGCCTCCAGCTCCCTACGGTCCACGGTGAGGACTCCGCTCAGGTCGGCGATCGCCTGTGCTTCGTGGCTGAAGCAGGACGTGGTGACGAACAGGGCGACATCGACGCGTTCGACGGCTCGTGCGGCTCCGGCGAACCTCTGCATGTCCGAGCTCGGCACGTGGCGGCGGCCCGCCCGGTTCTTGCACCGGACCGCGACGGTACGGCCGTCGGCCGTCCGCGCGGTGATGCCGATGCCCCGGTCGATGTGGCTCTGTCGTACGACGACGTCGCCGCAGCCGTCCCGGCGCAGCAGGCCGGCCACGTGACGTTCGAACGCCTGCCAGGTCATGGCCGCGATGGAGTCCCTGACCCGGTCTGTCGGAATCCCTTCCTCCAGAGCGCTGATCCGGCGGTGGTGCCGGCACAGCGTGCGTTCGACGTTCTCGATGTCCTCGCGAAGCTCGATGAGTTCGCGGCGGTGTTCACCGGATGTGGCGATCAGGGCGTTGAACATCGGTACGACCGTCGTGCCGAGGATGTGGGTGATGCGCTGGTCGATACGGTCGTCGAGCAGGACGGTGCCGGGGTGCGGAAAGTTTTCCACAGGCTGTGTGCGGGTCAGGTACTCCATGTCGAGCAGGTACGTGCGTACCTGACGGGCGACAGCGCTGTCGCGGAGGAGCATCGCGACGTTGAGGACGGCTCGTCGGGAGTAGACGGTGAGGCTCCGACGGGCCTGTGGATAACTTCCCAGCGAGCGTGACATGTTGTCACTCTCGAATTGCCGCAGTTCAGGGCCTCGGAGTACCGCCATTCCATTGACTTCGAGCTCTTCGCGGTGGCGTTTGGTCAGTTGTCGGACGGCTTCGATCGTGACCTCGAAGTACGCCGCCACCATCGCCGTCGTCACGTGCATTCCGTCCGGCAGTAGCGACAGAGCCTTGACCTTGTCGAGGACGTCCGTCCGGTCCGGCACGCTGCCGCGCAGAGTCTTCGACTCCAGCAGTGCGGATTCGTCGATCACCTTCTGCCCCTTTCGGTTTCGTGGTCGGGGCAGAACTCCAGATGTCCCACCCCACCCGATCAACGAGCGGTGACAGGCGAAGGCAAGAGCGAGGCGAGGACGCGTGTACAGAACGGGCTCATGAAGGGAGCCCCGGCCCTCTTCGAAGAGGGCCGGGGCTCTTGTCGTACCGCGGGGCTACGCGTCAGTCGTCCTCGCGGCCGCCGGTGAGGCCGCCGAAGATGCCGCCGTCGTTGCCGCCGTTGTTGCCGCCCTGGTCCACGGTGACCAGGCTGACCGTCGTGCCCTTGTCGACAGGGTTGCCCTGACCGGGGTTGGACGCGACGACACGGGAGTTCTCGTCCTGGGAACCGGCGATGTCGCCGACCACGAGTCCGGCTTCCCCGATCATCCTCCGGGCGTCCTTGAGAGTCTGCCCGTTGACGTTCGGGACCGCGACCTGCTGGTTCTCCTTGGCCTTGCCGATCTGGATGGTCACCGGCGAGTTCTTGGCGAGCTGGGTGCCCTGCACGGGATCGGTTCCGACGACCTTGCCGACCAGGGCCTGGTTGTCCGTCTCCACCTCGACGCAGTTGCCGACGAGCTCGTTGGCGGTCATCTGCGTCTTGGCCTCGTCGCAGGTCCTGTTGGTGACGTCGGGCACGGTGGCCTTGTCCGCCTCCTTGGCGACGGTGAGGGCGATCGTGCTGCCCTTCTCCACCTCCTCGCCGAGGCCCGGGTCCTGCTCGATGACGGTCCCCGGTTCCTCGGCGCTCACCTCTTCCTTGACCTCCACGGCGAACTCATACTTGTCGCCCTCGAGCTCTGCCTTGGCGTCCTCGACGCTGTCGCCCACGACGCTCGGCACCGCCACCTTCGGCGCCCCGGTCGAGACCACCAGGTTGACGGTGGACTCCTTGTCGACCTTCGTGTCCGGGTCGGGGTCCTGGTCGCAGATCTTGCCCTTGCTCTGGTCCTCGCAGGGCTTCTCTTCGAAGGTGAGTTTCAAGTCGCTGTTGACGGCGAGTTTTTCGGCGTCCGCTTTGGTCTGGCCGACGAAGGTCGGGGTCGCGACGGTGTCGTTGCCCACGCCGTCGCCGCTGATGGCCCAGCGGCCGATCAGGATCGCGCCGATGAGGACCAGGACGCCCGCCACGACCAGCAATATCGTCGAGGTGTTGTTCTTCTTCGGCTGACGGCGGCGGCTCTGGCGGTCGTCGTAGCCGTAGCCACCGTCGTCCGGGTTCATGGGCGGCAGCATCGAGGTCGCCGCCCCGGCGCCGGCGTCCTGGCGCAGGGCCGTCGTCGGCTGGTCGTCGGGGTAGCCGCCGTAGCCGACCGCGCCCAGTGCGGCGGTCGCGGCGACGGGCTGGCCGTCGAGGCAGGCCTCGATGTCGGCGCGCATCTCGTCGGCCGACTGGTACCGGTAGTCGGGGTCCTTGACCAGCGCCTTCAGTACGATCGCGTCCATCTCGGGCGTGATCTCGGGGTCGAAGACGCTCGGCGGCTGCGGTTCCTCCCGTACGTGCTGGTAGGCGACCGCGACCGGGGAGTCGCCCACGAAGGGCGGCCGGACGGTCAGCAGCTCGTACAGCAGGCAGCCGGTGGAGTACAGGTCGGACCGCGCGTCGACCTGCTCGCCCTTGGCCTGCTCCGGCGAGAGGTACTGCGCGGTGCCGATGACGGCCGAGGTCTGGGTCATCGTCATGCCGGAGTCGCCCATCGCGCGGGCGATGCCGAAGTCCATGACCTTGACCTGGCCGTTGCGCGTCAGCATGACGTTGGCCGGCTTGATGTCGCGGTGGACGATGCCGGCCCGGTGGGAGTACTCCAGGGCCTGGAGGATACCGATGGTCATCTCCAGCGTGCGCTCCGGCAGCAGCTTGCGGCCGCTGTGCAGGAGCTCGCGGAGCGTGGAGCCGTCGACGTACTCCATGACGATGTACGGGATCGACACGTTGTCGATGTAGTCCTCGCCCGTGTCGTAGACCGCCACGATCGCGGGGTGGTTGAGCGAGGCGGCCGACTGGGCCTCCCGGCGGAACCGGGCCTGGAAGGACGGGTCGCGTGCGAGATCCGCGCGCAGCGTCTTCACCGCCACCTGGCGCCCGAGCCTGGTGTCATGCGCGTGGTAAACCTCCGCCATGCCACCACGGCCGAGCACCGGGCCCAGCTCGTACCGGCCGCCGAGGCGACGCGGCTCTTCCATAGCTACTACCAGCCCTCTCCGTCGGTCCCGGGCGGCACACGCGTGCCGCCGGAGGCTGCCGTCCGGGCCTACCGTACCCGGCTCTTTTTGTGTGACCTGGCCAAGTGCGTCAGCCGATACGGGACCGGTACCGCAACGTGCACCGATGTGAAGCAAACGTGACCGGGGTCACTGCTTGCCCTTGATGACCGCTTCCATCACGTCCTTGGCGATCGGTGCGGCCAGGCCGCCACCGCTGATGTCGGCACCGGTCGCGTTGCTGTCCTCGACGACGACGGCGACGGCGACCGGGGAACCCTCGTCGGTCTTGGCGTACGAGATGAACCAGGCGTAGGGCGTCTCGCTGTTGTTGACGCCGCGCTCGGCCGTACCGGTCTTGCCACCGACGGTGACGCCGTCGATCCGGGCGTTGCCTCCGGTGCCGTCCTCGACGACGGTCTCCATCATTTCCTGGATCTTCTGCGCGTTCTCCGGGGAGACGGGCTGGGACAGCTCCTGCGGTTCGGTCGTCTCGATGGTGTCCAGGTCCGCGGCCTTGAGCTGGTCGACCATGTACGGCTTCATCAGCTTGCCGTCGTTGGCGATGGCCGCGGTGACCATGGCCATCTGGAGCGGGGTGGCGCGGTTGGAGGCCTGGCCGATGCCGGCCATGGCGTTCTGCGACCTGTTGTCCTCGGGGAAGACGCTCTCGGCGGCGCGGACGGGGGTGTCCAGCTCCGGGTTGTTGAAGCCGAACTTCTCCGCGTACTCGATCATCTGCTCGTTGCCGACCTCGTGGCTGAGCTTGCCGAAGACGCTGTTGCAGGAGTACTGCATGGCCACGCGCAGGGTGGCGTTCTCACAGGGGATGTTCCCGTGGTTCCGCAGGGGCGTGGTGGTGTCCGGCATGATCCACGGTTCCGGCGTGTCGGTCTTGGCGTCGATGTCGGTGACCAAGCCCTTCTCCAGCGCCGCCGCGGCGGTGACCACCTTGAAGGTGGAGCCCGGAGAGTAGGTTTCGCGCAGCGCCCGGTTCAGCATCGGGTCGTCGGGGTTGTTCTCCTTCTGGACCTTCTTCCAGGCCTCGGCGTCCTCGTCGGAGGCTCCGGCGAACTTCGACGGGTCGTAGGACGGCGTGGAGACGAGCGCCAGGATCTTGCCGGTCGCCGGTTCGATCGCGGCGACGGCGCCCTTCTTGTCGCCGAGACCTTCGTACGCGGCCTTCTGCGCGGCGGCGTCGAGGGTGGTGACGACGCTGCCGCCTTCCTTCGGCTTGCCCGTGATCATGTCCAGGGTGTTGCGGAAGAAGAGCCGGTCGTCGTTGCCGGTGAGGATGCCGTCCTCCAGCTTCTCCAGCTGGTTGGAGCCGAAGGCCTGGGAGGAGTAGCCGGTGATGGGCGCCCACATGGCACCGTCGGTCCAGGTGCGCTTGAACTTGTAGTCACCGCTCTTGGACTCGACGGACCCGGTGATCGCCTTGCCGTCGACGATGATGTTGCCGCGCGGGGTGGCGTAGCGCTCGATGTTGACGCGGCGGTTCTTGTCGTCGGAGGCCAGCTTGTCGGCCTGGGCGTACTGCAGCCAGTTGCCCCGGACGAGCAGGGCGAGGATGAGCAGGCCGCAGAAGATCGCGACCCGGCGCAGGGGTTTGTTCACGGGCGGACCACCTGGGTCATCTCGGCGTCGGGGTTGGCGGCGGGGGCGGGCGCCGGACGGCGGGCGGTGTCGCTGATTCTGAGCAGGATGCCGATCAGCGCCCAGTTGGCGATGACGGAGGAACCGCCGTACGCCAGGAAGGGCATCGTCATACCGGTCAGCGGGATCAGGCTCATGACGCCGCCGGCGACGACGAAGATCTGGAGGGCGAAGGCGCCGGAGAGGCCGATGGCGAGCAGCTTGCCGAACGGGTCGCGGGCGGCGAGGGAGGTGCGCACGCCGCGCTCCACGATCAACGCGTAGAGCAGGAGCAGCGCCATGACGCCGGCCAGGCCGAGTTCCTCGCCGAAGGTGGCGAGGATGAAGTCGGAGTTGGCGGCGAAGCCGATGAGGTCGGAGTGGCCCTGGCCCCAGCCGGTGCCGAGGGTGCCGCCGGAGCCGAACGCCCAGAGGGCCTGCATGGACTGCTCGGTGTGGCCGATGACGCCTTCCCGGCTGAGTTCGAACTCGCGCATCGGGTCGAGCCAGGCCTGGACACGCTGCTGTACGTGGGGCTCGAAGGAGGCGACGCCGACGGCGCCGGCTCCGGACATCAGCAGGCCGAACACGATCCAGCTGGTCCGCTCGGTGGCGACGTACAGCATGATCACGAACATGCCGAAGAACAGCAGCGAGGTGCCGAGGTCGGTCTCGAAGACCAGGATCAGGATGGAGATGATCCAGACGACGATGATCGGGCCGAGGTCGCGTCCGCGGGGCAGGTAGAGCCCCATGAAGCGGCGGCTGGCGAGGGCCAGGGCGTCGCGTTTGACCATGAGGTAACCCGCGAAGAAGACCGCGAGGACGATCTTGGCGAACTCACCGGGCTGGAGGGTGCCGAGACCGGGGATCTTGATCCAGATCTTGGCGCCGAAGTTGTCGTGGCCGAGGCCCGGGACCAGCGGCAGCAGCAGCAGGATCAGCGCGCCGGCCATGGAGATGTAGGTGTAGCGCTGCAGGACGCGGTGGTCCTTGAGGAAGAACAGCACGGCCACGAACAGGGCGATGCCGAGCGCGGAGTACATCAGCTGGCGCGGCGCCGCCTCGACGAACGTGCTGCTCGCCTGCAGTCGCTTCGACTGGTCCAGGCGCCAGATGGCGACCAGGCCGATGCCGTTGAGCAGGGTGGCCAGCGGCAGCATCAGCGGGTCCGCGTACGGGGCGAACTTCCGTACGGCGAGGTGACCGACGCCCGCCATCAGGCCGAGGCCCAGGCCGTAGCTCAGCAGCCCGGTGGGCATCTCGCCGTTGAGGGCGAGCCCCACGTTGGCGTAGGCGAAGACCGGGATGACGACGGCGAACACCAGGAGCGCCAGCTCGGTGTTGCGGCGGCTGGGCGCTCCGATCGCGCCGATCGTGGACGTGTGCTGCGTCGACGGGTTGGTAGTACTGCTCATCGTGTGACAGGGCCTCTCACGGCTTGCCTACTGCTTACCGCACAGCGAGACGACCTTCTGCTCCTCCTCCGAGAGGCTGGGGCCGGGGCTGGAAGTGGGTGCGGTCGTGGACGGGGGCGTGGACTGCTCCGGGGCCTTCGCCGAGCCCGAGGGATTCGGCGTCGGCGAGGCCTTGGACGTGAAGGAGGCGGGTGTGGTTCCCGTGGTGCCTCCGGCCTCGCCCTCGCCGGTCTTCGCGTTCTTCTCGCTCTCGGCGGAGCGCCGTTCGGCCTGCTTCCTGCACGCGGAGGCCTGTACCGACAGTTCCTCGATCTTCGCGCGGGCGCCGTAGAGGTCGCCTTCGGCGATGGTCGCCTCGACCAGCTTCCGCTGGTAGGGCGGCAGGTACTTGAGTTCGATCTCCGGGTGGTCCTTCTCGATCTCGGAGAGGGAGACCCAGGCCAGGTCCTGGCTGATGCCCTGGTACAGGGCGACGTGTTCGCCCTTGGTGCCGACGTAGTACTGCGTCTGGGTCCAGCGCCAGCCGCCGTACAGGCCGCCGCCGAGGACGGCGAGCGCGAGCAGGCTGTAGACGGACCGCTTGAGCCACCGGCGGTTCTTGGCGGGTTTGACGAAGTCGTCGTCGCCGTAGGCGAAGCCGTCGGTGGGGATGAAGCCGGTGATGTCGCCGCTGCCGGGCGGGCCGAACTCGCCCCCGCCGCCTTCCTGGCGCCGGCGGCCGAGACCGGAGGCGCGGCCGGCGGGGGTCTGCATGATGCCGTTGTCGGAGAGCTGGTTCTGGTTCTCGGCCACGGCGCCGACCACGACCGGGGTGTCGGACAGCTGCCCGGCGAGGGTGTCGCCGGTGTCGAGGTCCAGGACGTCGGCGACGATCACGGTGATGTTGTCGGGACCGCCGCCGCGCAGGGCCAGCTCGATCAGGTTCTGGACGGTCTCCTCGGGGCCCTGGTAGCTGGCCAGGGCGTCCTCGAGGGTCTGGTGGGAGACCACGCCGGACAGGCCGTCGGAGCAGATCAGGTACCGGTCGCCGGCCCGGACCTCGCGGATGGACAGGTCGGGTTCGACGTGCTCGCCACTGCCGAGGGCCCGCATCAGCAGGGAGCGCTGCGGGTGGGTGGTGGCCTCCTCCTCGGTGATCCGGCCCTCGTCGACCAGACGCTGCACCCAGGTGTGGTCCTGGGTGATCTGGGTGAGGACGCCGTCGCGCAGGAGGTAGGCCCGGGAGTCGCCGACGTGCACCATGCCGAGGCGCTGACCGGTCCACAGCAGGGCGGTCAGGGTGGTGCCCATGCCCTCGAGCTGAGGGTCCTCCTCGACCATCATGCGCAGTTGGTCGTTGGCGCGCTGGACGGCGGTGCCGAGCGAGGTGAGCAGGTCGGAGCCGGGGACGTCGTCGTCGAGGGCGACGATGGTGGAGATCGCCTCGGAGGAGGCGACCTCGCCGGCGGCGGCGCCGCCCATGCCGTCGGCGATGGCGAGCAGACGGGGACCGGCGTAACCGGAGTCCTCGTTGCCCTCCCGGATCATGCCCTTGTGCGATCCGGCGGCGAAGCGCAGAGACAGGCTCATGCGCACCTCGCCAGTCGGCTCCGGGTACAGCCGGTCGTGTCGAGCCACACTGCCCACCCTCCGGTCGGGAGCGCGCCGGGACCCTGGGTGGGGACCCCCACTGCGTGCTCGCTCCGCTCGCGCTCATTCATTGGTGTAGCACTACTTCCGCAGCTCGATGACGGTCTTGCCGATGCGGATCGGTGCGCCCAGCGAAATCGGTGTGGGGGTCGTCAGCCGGGTCCGGTCCAGGTAGGTGCCGTTGGTGGAGCCCAGGTCCTCGACGATCCACTGGCCGTCGCGGTCCGGGTAGATCCTGGCATGGCGGCTGGAGGCGTAGTCGTCGTCCAGCACGATCGTGCTGTCGTGCGCCCGGCCCAGGGTGATGGTCTGGCCCTGGAGGGCGACGGTGGTACCGGTGAGGGTGCCCTCGGTCACGACCAGCTTGGTGGGGGTGTTACGGCCGCGGCGACCGCCGCCGGACTGCTGGCGCTGCTGCGGAGGTGCCTGGCGGGCGGCCTGCTGTTGCCGGCCGGCTTCCCGCCGTGATCCGCGCTGGGTGACCCGGGTGCCGAACAGGTCACTCCGGATGACCTGCACGGCCACGATCACGAACAGCCACAGTACGGCCAGGAACCCCAGCCGCATGACCGTGAGGGTCAGCTCTGACATTGCCCCCGCTTCACCCTTCGGCTTGCCTATAGATAACGGTGGTGCTGCCCACGACGATCCGCGAGCCGTCGCGGAGCGTAGCGCGGGTGGTGTGCTGCCCGTCCACCACGATGCCGTTGGTGGATCCGAGATCCTGGATCGTCGAGGGCGTTCCGGTCCGGATCTCGCAGTGCCGGCGGGAGACGCCGGGGTCGTCGATCCGTACGTCGGCTTCGGTGCTGCGGCCCATCACGAGGGTGGCACGGGAGATCTGGTGGCGGGTGCCGTTGATCTCGATCCAGTAGCGGGTGCGTCCGCCGGCCACGGGGGCGGCGGGGGGCCGCTGGCCGCCCGCGGGCTGCGGGTAGCCGTAACCACTGCCGGGCCTGCCGCCGGGCGGCGGCGCGGCCGGCATGGGCGGGGCGCCCGCGGGGCCGGTCGACGGATAGCCGTAGCCGCCGGGGCGGCCGGCCGGCGGTGCGCCGCCGGGAGCGCCGGGGGCCTGTCCGGCGGAGGAGGAGGCGAGGGTACGGCTGCGGACCCGGTACAGGCCGGTGTCGAGGTCGTCCGCCTTCTCCAGGTGCACCTTGATGGGACCCATGAAGGTGTAGCGCTGCTGCTTGGCGTAGTCGCGCACCATGCCGGCGAGCTCGTCGCCGAGCTGGCCGGAGTACGGGCTGAGCCGCTCGAAGTCCGGGGTGCTCAGTTCGACGATGAAGTCGTTGGGTACGACGGTGCGGTCGCGGTTCCAGATGGTGGCGTTGTTGTCGCACTCCCGCTGGAGCGCTCCCGCGATCTCCACGGGCTGCACCTCGGACTTGAACACCTTGGCGAAGGTGCCGTTTACCAGACCTTCGAGACGCTGCTCGAACTTCTTCAGGACTCCCATGGGGCACCTCCTCCGTCGCTGCCGTCCTGTGTACTGCCCGGCGCACCGTTTCGTGCACCGCCTACCTGGTACTGCTTACTGATCGTATCCACGCGCCGGTCGATCGGCTGGTTCCCCCTGTCGGCCCGGTCGACGGGTGTCGACGCCTGACGAAGTTCCCTGCGGAGCCCCTCTTCGAACTCCTTCGGCGAACTCCTTCGGCCGTGCTCGTACGCGTCGTTCTGCCATGGATCGTAGAGGGGGCCGCAGACCAGTGTCCCGCACCCGGCTGTGGACTCCGTCCGGCTCCTGTACAGACGGGGACTACCGGTACGAGGTTGATACGTGAAGCGGTCGCCGCCGCGACATCAGGGGCCGCGGGGAGGCCGGCCGGGGAGATCCGGGCTCGTCGGGGCCGGTGGGGAGCGGTGGGGCGGCCGCGGGGAAAGGGATGTGAATCCATCCCGACCAGCGTGCTAATGTTCTGGGTGTCGGAAGGCGCAAGGCCCCAAGGGGCGGGGCGCGGAAGACACACCCAATGCGCGGGTGGCGGAATAGGCAGACGCGCTGGATTCAGGTTCCAGTGCCCGCAAGGGCGTGGGGGTTCAACTCCCCCCTCGCGCACACCGTCGAAACGGGCGGCATCCATCGGATGCCGCCCGTTTCGCGTGCTCGGAGCGGGTGCGGCGGAGGTGTGGCGTGTGAGGAACATCTCATGATCCTTTTCGTCGTGGAGCGGTGTGCCGTTCACCCCCGGGGCGCGTGGTGAAGGCCTCCGGGGAGGCCTCGGAGGAGTCCGGGGGAGGCCCTCGGAAGAGCCGCGAGGAGGGCGCCGGCGGGGACATCCGGAGAGGGGCCCGTGGGCTCGCTCGCGGACGCCCCCGGCTCCAGCGCGGGCTTTGGAGGGGTCACTCGCGGACGCCCGCCGATTCCAGCGCGGGCCGACGCAGGGCGACGGCGGCGGGGACGATCGCGGAGGTCGTGGCGAGTACGGCGCATGCGGCCGTGACGGTGGCGAGCGTGGACCAGGGGAGGGCGATGGTGGCGGGGGCCGAGAGCAGGGCCAGTGCTCCCCCCATGCCGGCCAGGTTGAGCGCGGCCACGGTCAGGCCCAGGACCGCGCCGGCCACCACCACCGCCAGCGACTCCGCGCCCACCATGCGCAGCACCTGCCATCGCGTGGCCCCGGCCAGCCGTAGTACCGCGAGGTCGCGCACCCGGTCGGAGGCCGCCATGACCATGGTGTTGGCCAGGGAGATGCCCGTGTAGAGCAGGGCGATGCCGAGGACCAGGAGGAGGCCGTAACGGGTGGTGCGTTCGCTTCCCGGGTCCGTGGCGGCCGCCCACTCCTCCCCGGTGCGGACCTGACCGCCGGCGGGCCGCACCGCCCGCTCCAGACCTGCGGCCACCACGCGCGCGTCGGCACCGTCCGCGAGGGCGACGTCCACCCGGTCCATACGCGCGCCCGGCGCGTTGGCCGGGGTGACGTAGACGCCGTTGTCACCGGTGCCGGTGGCCATCACCGCGGCGATCCGCAGCGTCCGCTCCGTGCCGTCCCCGAGCCACACCCGCACGCGCTGCCCGACCGTGTGCCGCTCCCACTCCTCGTTGACGACGACCGAGCCGTCGTCGAGGTCGGTGGCCCTCCCCGCGGCGAGCGGCAGCCGCGCGGTGGCCGCCAGCGCCCCGGGGTCGACGGCCCGGGCCTCGGACCTGATCAGCGCCGCGCCCTCCTCAAGGACGTACACCGCGCTCGGCGCACTCGCCGACACCCGCGCGCCGGGCACCGCGCGCAGCCGGTCCAGTGTCCGTGCGTCGAAGGCCCCGCCACCCGCGGCCGTGACGACGAACGCCGCGGTGGTCCGCTCCCGCGTCTCGGCGGCCCCGGCCCGGTCCAGGGTGGCGGTGGCGCCGAGCAACGAGCCCGCGAGGGCGACCGTGACCAGCACGGGCGCCGCGACCGCGGCCGTACGACGCGCCCCGGCGGCCGCGTTCTCGCGCACCAGCATGGCGATCACCCCCGGCAGCCGGGCCAGCGGCCGCGTGAGGGGGCGCACGACGAGCGGGGCCAGCAGTGCGGCGGCGGTGATCAGCAGCATGGGCCGGCTGACGTAGGTCTTGCGGTGCAGCAGGTCACCCGGATCGCCGAGCAGCGTCACGGCGAGCGTCACCCCGGCGGTCAGCAGCAGAGCCGTGCCGCACAGCCACCGCCCCCGCGTCATGGCCCCGCTGTCGGCGGACGCCTCGCGCAGCGCCTGGACGGGGGCCGTACGCCCCGCCCGCCAGGAGGCCGCGACGACCCCGCTCAGGGCGACGAGGAGCCCCGTCCAGAACGCCACGTGATACGGCCAGCCCGCGTCGCCGATGGTGAACCAGCCCGGCGCCAGCTCCACGTCGACCACCCACGCGGCCAGCGAGGGTGCCGCGTACCCGCCGAGCCCGCAGCCGGCGGCCGAGGCGAGTGCCCCGACCAGCAGGGCCTCGCAGAACACCATGCGCCGTATCTGGCCCGGGGTGGCCCCCGCGGTGCGCAGCAGCCCGAACTCCCGGCGCCGTCGGTCGACCGCGAAGGCGAAGGTGGACGCCACCACGAACACCGAGACGAAGGCGGAGACCCCGCCCGCCGTGCCGAACAGGGCGTTCATCGCGGTCAGTGCCTCGCTGTCGCGCTCGGGGTCCGCGTCGGCGTGCCGGCGGTCGTCCCCGGTGAGGACCCGGACGCCCTCGGCTCCGCGCACCGCTTCCCGCACGGCCGTCGGGTCGGCGTCCACGACCAGCTGGACGACGGCCGGGGACAGCTCGGCGGCGCGCGCGTCGGTGTGGAAGACGGCGTGCTCGAAGCCGTGACCGGCCACCGTGCCCACGACCCGCACGGTGCCGTGATCCGTGCGCACCCGCGTGCCGGGCCGCGCCCAGTCGCCGCTGACGACGACCTCGTCGTCCGCGCGGGGCGCACGGCCCGCCTCGACGGCGTACGGGGTGAACGCGGCGGTGGACCAGGGGTGGCCGGTCAGCTCGCCGGGACCGCCCTTGGCGCGGACGGGATAGGAGCGGTCCTCGACGACCGTGCCGAGCCGGCGCAGCCTCGCGACGGTCGCCGCCGGCACCGCGCGCGGGTGTGCCAGTTCCTCGGTCTTCTCGCCGTTCGGCGTCGGTACGCGCAGGGTGTCCGCGCCCTTGACCACGACCGGGGCGGCGGCGAACCGCTCAGGTTCCCGCGCGGGAGCGTCCAGGGAGGAGGCGAGGGCGAGTCCCATGACGGTGAGGAGGGCCACGCCCAGCGCGAGGGCGGTGAAGCTGCCGGCGAAGGTGAGCCACCGGGCGCGCAGGGTGCACAGGGCGAGACTCAGCACGGCACGGCCTCCAGCCGGGTCATCCGCGCGGCGACGGCGTCGGCGTCCGCCCCGGCCAGCTCGCCGTGGACGCGGCCGTCGACCAGGAAGACCACGCGGTCGGCGCGGGAGGCTGCCACCGGGTCGTGGGTCACCATGACGACCGTCTGTCCCTCGCGGTCGGCCATGCCGCGCAGCAGCGTGAGCACCTCGCGTCCGGTGCGGAAGTCCAGCGCGCCGGTCGGTTCGTCGGCGAACAGCACATCGGGGCGGGTGATCAGGGCACGGGCCAGGGCGACGCGCTGCTGCTGCCCGCCGGACAGCCCGGCGGGCCGGTGCCGGGCGCGGTCACCGAGGCCGACCTGGTGGAGCGCCTCACGGATCCGGGCCCGCGGCACGCGCCGGCCGGCCAGCCGCAGCGGAAGGGCGACGTTCTGCCCGGCGGTCAGCGCCGGCAGCAGGTTGAACGCCTGGAAGACAAAACCGATGTGCTCGCGCCGCAGCAGGGTCAGCCGTCTCTCACCGAGCCCGGTCAGCTCGGTGCCGCCGACGGTGACCGAACCCGAGGTGGGCCGGTCGAGCCCGGCGGCGCACTGCAGCAGCGTCGACTTCCCGGAGCCGGACGGGCCCATCACGGCGGTGAAACTCCCGCGCGGGAAGGCGAGGGAGACCTCGTCCAGCGCGCTCACCGCGCCGTCGCCCGACCCGTACCGCCGGCTCACCCGGCGCAAGGTGACCGCGTCACCGTCCCTCTGGCTCATGTGCCCCACTCCCTTTGTTCGGACCGGCCGCTGCGGGCTGGTCGTCCGAGGGAAACGAAACCGTCCGGGAGCCGGTCGGCGCAGTGCGGCAGGGGCGAGAGCAGGGGTAGGGCCAGGCATACCCCGAAGCCTCCGCCCAGGCCGATGGCCCCGGGCGGAGGCGGCTTCTACCGTGATCCGCATGCAGCCTCGAAATCCCTGGCAGGCCATGTCCCGTCCCGGCTACGCGCTGTCCCCGTGGCCGTGGCGCTCGGCCGGATATCTGCTCACCGGCGCGGTGACCGGCGCGGCCGTGCTGGTGGGCATCGTGGTGTCGGTGGCGGCCGGCGGGCTGCTCGCGCCGACGCTGGTGGGGCTTCCGCTGCTGCTCGGCACCGCCCTCGCGGGCATACCGGTGGCCCGGCTGGAGCGGTGGCGGCTGCGGCTGGTCGACCGCGATCCGGTCCTCGACCCGCACCTGCCGCCCGCCGCCCCCGGCCTGCGGATCTGGCTGACCGCCCGGCTGCGGGAGCGGGCCACCTGGCGGGAGTTCGGCCACACCCTGCTGTTCGCGGGCCTGCTGTGGCCGGTCGACGCCCTCGCGCTCATGGCCGGCCTGCTCCTCCCGGCGGCCGTGACCGCCACCCCGTTGCTGATGGCCACGGTGGGGGACGGCAGGGAGGCGAAGGTCCTCAAACTGTGGACGGTCACCACCTGGCCGGCGGCGGCCGGTGCCGCCCTGCTCGGGATCGTTCTGCTCGTCCTGGGTTCCTACCTGCTGGGCGTCGCGGTGGGCGCCCGCGCGGGGCTGACCCGGCTGTTGATCGCCCCGCGCGAGACCGGCCTGGAGGCCAGGGTGACCGAACTGACCCGGTCCCGGGTGCGGCTGGTGGAGGCCTTCGAGGCGGAACGGCGGCGCATTGAGCGCGATCTGCACGACGGGGCCCAGCAGCGTCTGGTCGCCCTGACGATGACGCTGGGGCTGGCCCGCCTGGACGCGCCGCCCGGACCGCTCGCCGACCGGCTCGCCAAGGCCCATGACGAGGCGGGCCGGGCACTTCGGGAGCTGCGGGAGCTCATCCACGGTATCCACCCCCAGGTCCTCGCCGACTACGGGCTCGAAGCCGCGGTCGCCGACGCCGCCGACCGGTCCGCCGTACCCGTGGACGTGGACCTGGATCTCACCGGCCGGCTGCCCACGCCGGTCGAGGCCGCCGCGTACTTCGTGGTGTGCGAGGCGCTCGCCAACGTCGCCCGGCACAGCGGGGCGAGCCGCGCGCGAGTGGACGGCGGACACCGCGACGGGCGGCTGCTGCTGGAGGTCCGTGACGACGGGCGGGGCGGCGCACGGGCCGGGGCGGGCAGCGGGCTGACCGGACTCGCCGACCGGGTGTCGGTGCTCGATGGCAGACTCACCCTGTCCAGTCCGGTGGGTGGACCGACCCTGCTGCGTGTGGAGATCCCTTGCGTCCCCTGCTCCCCCTGACAGACGGCCGAGCACTGCGCGTCGTGCTGGCCGAGGACAGCGTGCTGCTGCGGGAGGGTCTGATCGGTCTGCTCCAGCAGTGCGGGCACGAGGTCGTCGCGGCGGTCGGAGACGCCGAGGCGCTGGTCGCCGCGGTCGGTGGAGACGAACCCGACATCGTGGTGACGGACGTCCGGATGCCCCCGGGCTTCCAGGACGAGGGCCTGCGCGCGGCCGTGCGGCTGCGCGCCGAGCGGCCCACGCTGCCCGTTCTCGTGCTCAGCCAGTACGTGCAGCGCCGATACGCCTCCGACCTGCTGGACTCCGGCGACGGCACCGGAATCGGCTATCTGCTCAAGGACCGGGTCGGCCAGATCGAGGAGTTCGTGACCGCGCTGAGCCAGGTCGCGGACGGCGGCACGGTGATCGACCCCGAGGTCGTACGGCAGTTGCTGCGCCACCGCCGTGACCCGCTGGAGCGGCTGTCCCCGCGGGAGCGGGAGGTGCTGGCGCTGATAGCGCAAGGCAAGTCCAACGGCGCGATCGCCCGCGAGCTGGTGGTGTCGGAGGCCGCCGTCGGCAAGCACATCGGCAGCATCTTCACGAAGCTGGACCTGCCGTTGACGGACGAGACGCATCGGCGGGTCCTCGCGGTGCTGGCTTATCTGCGGGCGTGACCGGCCGGACGGTCTTCTTACCGGCCGGTCGTCACATACGACCGGTACCAGGACGCCGACCGCGCGAACGTGCGGGCGAACCCCTCACCCGGTGAGCAGTCCAGGTCCTTCCAGAAGCCGTCGTCCGCGAACCAGTGGTCCACGGTGAGCATGTCCAGGTGATGCAGCGCACGCGGGGACCCGGCGGCCCGGGCGCGGGCGGCGGCCACGTCCACCGAGGCGCCGTCGCCGGGCCGCTCCACCCGCTCGCACACGGCCGCGAGCAGTTCCGGGACGGGGACGGGGTCCGGGTGGCCGACGTAGTGGGTGCCGGAGCCGTGGCCGGGGGACAACGCCGCGGCGACGACCGCACGGCCCAGGGTGTCGACGTCGATCATCGAATGGAGCGCCTCGCAGCCGGACACGGTCGCGGACAACTCCCGCAGCAGTCCCACCAGTCCGGGTATCACCCAGCGGTCGCCCTCGCCGTGCACCAGGTGCGGGCGCAGCACCAGGCCGCCCGCGTCGAGGACATGCCGTTCGGCCGCCGCGCGGGTGCGGCTGGTGGCGGAGACGGGCGCGACCGGGGCCTCGCCGGGCCGTACGCCCCGGAAGGGGCCCCGGCCGTGGACGGCGGCGGTGCTCACGTACACGATCCGGCGCACTCCGTTCCGTACGGCCTCCTCCACCAGGGCCTTCGTGCCGAGGTCGTTGACCGCGGCGACGGACTCCGGGTCGCCGCCCACGCGGGAGGCGCAGTGCACGAGGACGTCGACGCCGGCGAGGCCGCCGCGCAGGGTGCGCGGGTCGGTGAGATCACCGGGCACCGTCCCGGAGTCCGGCCGCTCGGGTGGCGTACGGCGGGACAGCGAGCGGACGCGGACCTCGGGGCGTTCGAGGGCCGCTGCCGCGACCCGGCTGCCGATGAAGCCCGTCGCGCCGGTGATCAGGAGGTCGACGGTCACGGCAGGGACCGTACCGGGGCCGTGGGCGCGCAGGTGAGGGTGGCGCCGAAGACGGACTGGCCGGCCTGGGTACCCGACACCCGCACCGTCACCTCGTCCTCGCCCTTGTCGAGCACTTCGGTGTCGATCCGGCAGGGGCTGTCCAGTTCGGCGTAGCGGCTGAAGGAGACGGCCAGTTCGGACGGCAGGAAGGGCAGCCGGCCCGACGCCGCGGTCGCGGCCTGGCGGGCCGCCTCGAACAGGACCATGCCGGGGACGTGGTCGTTGGGGCGCGGGAAGAGGACCGGGTGTCCGGTGTGCGCGCGCAGCAGCCAGGTGCCGGGCCGGTCCGCGGGGGCGAGGACGACGTCCTCCGCGCGGTGGCGGCCCACCAGTTCGGGTGATACCGGTTCCGGCAGCGGTATTCGGGCTTCCCGAGCGGCCAGTTGGCGTTCCCGCAGGCGGCGGTAGGCGGCCGGGGAGGTGCAGCCGGTGCTGCCGGTGCCCCGGGCGACGAGGCGTCCCGCGCGGCGGAACTCCATCGTCGTGCGCATGCCGTTCAGACCGTGGCTCCGGCGGCGGATTTCGGAGCAGACGACGTCGACGGTGACCGGCTCGTCCGCGTCCGCCAGCAGCAGCCGGTCCGGGTCGGTGGAGATGTCCAGGTCCCGCATGACGAAGTGGGTGTCGGCGGGGGCGCCGAACTCCGCGTGGGCGAGGGCCATCGAGGTCTGACGCAACGTTTCACCGACGATCATCGGATCCTGGCGAAGGTCGTCGACGGGGCCGAAGAAGGCGTGGTCGGCGGGCCAGCGGGCGGTGACGCGGAAGCGGACGTCCGAGAGCCGGACCCACTCGGCCGGGAAGACGTCCGCCGCGCGGGGGCGGTGGGCGAGTTCCGTCGTGACGCGGGTGCGGGCACCGGGTCTGCCGACGGTGTTTGCGGGTGAGTCCCGCTGTCCGGTCTGATCCTCCATAGGTGCGCTCCAGGAATCCGGCTGCGGCGTGAGGAATGCCCGGGATCGGCAATCGGCCCCCGGTCGGTTCGCACTAAGATACGGACGAGTTGGTTTTTTTCCAAGGGTGATCCACATCGCCGGAGACGAGCCCACGCGCCCGCACCAGCACGGCAGACCGCACGGCGGCTTCACGCCGACCGCACGGTGCGACCCGAGAGATCCATGAGATCCACCAGATCAGGAGGCACCGATGGCGCGACAGGAGCGCGCGATCCGCACCCGCCGGACCATTCTGGAGGCGGCGGCGGCCGTCTTCGACGAACGCGGCTACACCTCGGCGACCATCGGGGAGATCCTGGAGCGGGCCGGGGTCACCAAGGGCGCTCTGTACTTCCACTTCGGCTCCAAGGAGGAGCTGGCGCTCGGCGTGTTCGAGGAGCAGCTCGCGATCTCCCTGCCGCCCCAGGCCGGCAAGCTGCAGGAGCTCGTCGACTCCGGACTGGTACTGGCGCTGCGGCTGCGGACCGAGCCGCTGGTGCGGGCCAGCGTCGGACTGGCCCTCGACCAGGGGGCGCTGGGACTGGACCGCACTCCGGCGTTCGGCATGTGGATCGACCAGACCACCCGGACCCTGGCCGAGGCCAAGGCGGGAGGCGAACTGCTGCCGCACGTCGACCCGACGGAGACGGCGGAACTGCTGGTCGCGAGCTTCTCCGGAGTGCAGCTCCTGTCGCAGTTGCGCTGCCAGCGGCAGGACCTGGAGCACCGGGTCGCCGTGCTGTTCCACCACATGCTGCCGGGCGTGGCCGTTCCGGCCGTGCTGGCCCGGCTGGACATCTCCCAGGACCGCGCCGGGCGGCTGCTCGCCGAAGGGCGGCCACTGCCGGTGGAGTCACCGGTGGAACCAGAGGTGGCGGAAGCCGGGTAGGGCCCGGACTTCTCCACACCGGAAGAGTTGTCCACAGGGTCTGACGCGTTTCGGCCACCGGCTGTACGGTCGGCACGATCGATGTCGACGCGTGTGTACGGCACGTATGCGTACGGGGGAGGCGGTCGCCGTGACCGAAGCTGTTGCCGGGATGTCCGGGACTCGTGAGCCCGCCGGGACGACCGGGGCCGGCGGTACGGCCCCGGTGCGGCGGCTGCCGCGGGTGCCGGGATTCGCCGAGTGGCCCGCCGAGGGCAGCCCCAGGGAGGAGGGCAAGGCCCTGCGCGGGCAGGTCCCCCGCGGGGCACACGCCGCCCTCGACCTGGACGCCTGCCGCCCCGACGCCGTGAGCGCCGTCGAGGAGTCCAGCCGGGGCCGGCTGCCCGAGCTCGCGCCGCTCCGGGTGGGCAGGATGGCGGCGACGCCGTTCGCCTTCCTGCGCGGATCGGCGGGCCTCATGGCGTACGACCTGGCCCGCACGCCGATGACCCGGATCGGCGCCCAGATCTGCGGCGACGCCCACGCGGCGAACTTCGGTCTCTACGGCGACGCGCGCGGCGGGCTGGTCATCGACCTGAACGACTTCGACGAGACGGTGATCGGCCCCTGGGAATGGGACCTCAAGCGGCTCGCCGCCTCCCTGGTGCTCGCCGGGCGCGAGGCCGGCGCGGACGAGGACACCTGCCGCGCCGCGGCCCACGACACCGTGGGCGCCTACCGCCGCACGATGCGGCTGCTGTCCAAGCTGCCGGCGCTGGACGCCTGGAACGCCATCGCGGACGAGGAACTCGTCTCCCACACCGACGCCCACGACCTGCTGGGCACCCTGGAGCGGGTCTCCGAGAAGGCCCGCGCGAACACCAGCGGCCGGTTCGCGGCCAGGTCCACCGAGACGACCGGGGACGGCGGACGCCGCTTCGTCGACGCGCCGCCGGTGCTGCGCCGCATACCGGACGACGAGGCCGCCGCGGTGGCCGCCTCGCTGGAGCAGTACCTCGGCACGCTCCCGCCGGACCGCCACCCGCTGCTGGCCCGGCACGCGGTGCACGACGTGGCGTTCCGCGTCGTCGGCACCGGCAGCGTGGGCACCCGTTCGTACGTCGTGCTGCTCCTCGACCACCGGGGCGAGACCCTGGTCCTCCAGGTGAAGGAGGCCCGTCCCTCGGCGCTCGTGCCGCATCTGCTGACGGCAGGATTCGACGTCCCCGAGGCCGGCCACGAGGGCAGGCGGGTGGTCCGCGGCCAGAAGCGGATGCAGGTGGTGAGCGACAGCCTGCTGGGCTGGACGACGGTCGACGGCCGCCCCTTCCAGGTGCGCCAGTTCCGCAACCGCAAGGGCAGTGTCGACCCGGCCGCGCTGGCCGCCGACCAGGTCGACGACTACGCCCGCATGACGGGCGCCCTGCTGGCCCGTGCCCACTCCCACAGCGCCGACCCCCGCCTGATCGCCGGATACTGCGGCAAGAACGACGAACTGGACGAGGCGGTGGCGGCCTTCGCCGTTGCCTACGCCGACCGCACCGAGGCGGACCACACGGACCTGGTGACCGCGGTGCGGTCGGGGCGGATCGCGGCGGAGACGGGGGTGTGAGCGGGCGTCCGGGACGGGCGAGCGTCCCCGGCCGGGGGATGCGCCGCCGGAGCGGGGCGTGCCGCCCGGGCGGGTGGCCTACGCTGTTCGGGTGACGACCTCGGAAGGTGAGCAGAGTGGCGGCGCCGGCGCTGAGCGGGCGCCCGGCGGTGGCGGTGCGGCGCGGCCCGAGGAGCGGCTGGAGCAGGCCGTACGCGCGGCCGAGCAGGCGCTGATCGAGTTCGAGATCGCCGTGGAGACCTTCCGCGTCGAGGTCGAGAACTTCTCCCGGCTGCACGAACAGAAGCTCGGCCCGGTGTACGCCCGGCTCGAGGAGCTGGACGCCCAGATCCTGGAGGCCAGGGCCGCCCGCAGTGACGACCCCGAGGACCGGCGCCGGGCCGACGAGGCGCGCGCCCGGCTGATGCCCATCCCCGGCGTCGAGGAGCTGCTCAACGGCTGGATGGACGGCGACGGCCTCTTCCCCGAGGCCACCGCCATGCTCACCGACCAGCCGGTGCGGCCCCCGCGGCGGGTGCGGCCCAGCGAGGAGGCCCGCAAGCTCTACCGCGACCTCGCCCGCAAAGCCCACCCGGACCTGGCGCAGGAGGACAAGGAACGCGCGCGCCGCGAGGAGTTCATCACCCGCGTCAACGCCGCCTACGCCCGCGGCAACGAGGACGAGCTGCGCGAACTCGCCGAGGAGTGGGTCGCAGGACCGGAGCTGAAGCGCGTCCCGAGCGAGGGCGAGGAGCTCTACGCCCGCCTCGAATGGCTCGCCCGGCGCAAGGAACTGCTCACGCTGGTCGCCAGGGAACTGGAGGAGGGCGCCATCGGCTCGATGCTCCGCCTCGCCCCGGACGACCCAGACAGGCTCCTCGAGGAGATCGCCGAGCAGCTGCGGACCCAGGTGATCGCACGCGAGGCGGAGCTGGCGGCGCTGCTGGCCTGAGCCGGGGCCCGCCCGGTCGGGTAGCGTCGGGGGTATGAGTTTTGGAGCTGGTGTGCCCACGGTCCGGGTCGCGGACCTCAAGGACGGCGACTTCCTGCTGGACGTCCGCGAGGACGACGAGTGGAAGGCCGGTCACGCCGCAGGGGCGCTGCACATCCCCATCAGTGAGTTCGTGGCCCGCTACGGCGAGCTGACCGAGGCCGCCCCGCAGGACGGCCGGGTCCATGTGATCTGCCGTTCCGGCGGACGGTCGGCGCAGGTCGCCATGTATCTGGCCCAGCAGGGCGTCGACGCCGTGAACGTGGACGGCGGCATGCAGGTGTGGGAGGCCGCCGGGGGGGGCGGCGCGGCGCCCCAACCGCAGCCCCCCGACCCAGAGTGAGGGCCACCCCCCCGGCACCCCCCCCCCCCCCCCCACCGAGGACTACAAAAGAAAC
>NZ_JBHYVC010000030.1:0-85345 GCF_042749965.1 Streptomyces sp. NPDC059454
GGCCCGGACCGCGTGTGCGGTCCGGGCCGGCCCGCTCCTCACGTCCGGAGCCGGCAGCGCGCGGTCGGCGCCCCGGGCGGCCCGATCGCGCGGGCGTCCGGGCCGCGGTCGGCAGCTCGTCCGTCGAGCCGGTGCGAGGGGGAATCCGCCGTGCGGGCGGATCGGAGGAGGCCGAACGGCCGCGCCGGTCCGCCCCGTCCGCGGGGCCGCCGCTCACGGTCCGGTCAGCGGGCGAGTCCCGGCTCCCGGGCCCCGGCCGCTGTCCCGCCCCGGTTGCGGGCGCCGAGTCCGCTCCGGACGTCGGTGAGACGGGTCTTCACCGTGCCCGCGCCGAGGTGCGGGGGGCGGCGATCCCGTCGGCACCCGGAAGGCCCCGACTACGGGCCCCGTCGTCCGCCCCCGACCCCGTCCGCTCCCGTACCACTCCCGGTTCACACGGCGGCTCACGACCACAGGGCCGTGAGCCGCAGCCTCGGGCACGCCGGGTCCGCGGCCCACCGCGACGCGGAGGGACCCGCACCACCCGACGCGGGGACGCGGTAGTGCCTGCGGTACCGGGGTTGGGCAGTACGGGGGTTGGCGCGGACGGCCGTACGCGCGGAAACCTACTGGCATGACACCACGCAAGGCGGCAGTACTCTCCTCGGCCCTCCTCCTCTCCCTGGGCGCCGTGGCGGTGACCACCCCGGCCACCGCCGACATGCCGAAGCACTCCTCCGGCCGGACCACGACGAGCGTGGTCGACGCGATCGAGCGCAGCGCTCACACACTGAGGAGCACCGAACCCGGAGGCAGCCTGCGGGACTTGGGCCCGCTGGGCCGCATGGTGGGGGACGCCGGGGTGGTGGGCCTGGGCGAGGCCACCCACGGCTCCCGGGACTTCTTCCGCATGAAGCACCGGGTCCTGCGTTACCTGGTCGAGCAGAAGGGGTTCCGGACCTTCTCCCTGGAGCTGCCCTGGAGCAGCGGCGTCCGCGTCAACGAGTACGTGCTGTACGGCAAGGGCGATCTCGACCGCATAGCGCGCGAGGAGTTCCAGGGCTCCTACCGCATCTGGCACAACGCGGACTACCTGAACCTCATCGAGTGGATGCGCGCCCACAACCGCCACCACCCCACCGACCCGGTGCGTTTCGCGGGCAACGACATGGGCTACGCCGGACCGGAGCTGTACCGGCGGGTGACGGACCACGTGACCCGCGCCCACCCGCACCTGCGGTCACGCGTCACCGCCCTCTACGACGGCCTGGCTCCCACCGCCGACGCCGCCACGTACCTGGAGCGCTACCTCGAACTGCCCCTGTCCGAACGCGAGAAGCGCGCCGAACGCACCCGGAAGGTGCTCGAACTGCTCCAGAAGCAGCGCCCGGCCCCCGGCACGAGCAGGCAGGAACACGTCTGGACGGTCCAGCACGCCAGGGCCATCCACCAGATGGCCAAGGGCTATTCCCACGACATCACCGACGAGGCCCAGGTCACGGAGATGATGGAGTACCGCGACCGGGTGATGGCCGAGAACGTGGCCTGGTGGCACCGGCACACCGGTGACCGGATCCTGCTGTCGGCCCACAACACCCACGTCTCCTACGACGCCTTCGACCCGCGCTACCCGAAGACTCAAGGCGCCTTCCTGCGCGACTCGCTGGGCGGGGACTACGCCAGCATCGGCTTCAGCTTCCACAGCGGCGCCTTCAAGGCGTTCGGCACCGGCGACGACGTGATCCGCACCTACCGCGTGGACGCCGCGCGGCCGGGCTCCAACGAACACACCCTGGACCAGGCCCGCCAACGCGACTACGTCCTGGACCTGCGCACCGCTCCCCACTCCGTACGCACCTGGCTGGCCGAGCCGCGCCCCACCTGGAACATAGGCGCCGGCTGGCCCGACCCCATGGAATACAGGATCGCCCTCGGCGAGGCCCATGACATCCTCATCCACCTGAACGAGGTGGAGGCGACCTCCTACCTGGGCAACCCGTGACTCATGATCGAAAACAGCGAGAATTCGACCGGTCATTTCTCCATGTGATCGAATGAGGCGCCCGGCAGGCGGGTCATCCCCCACCCCGCTGTGCGCTGTCAGTGGCGGTCCGTAGTCTCGACGGTGTGGACGGGAAAGAAGGAAACGCACCGCAGGGGCAGGAAACGGACGCGGAGGACTGGCAGCGGCTGAGCGCGTACGCCTACCTCAGCGCGCCCGAGCGCCTGGAGTACATCGCGGTGATGCGCGTGTTCTGCGGCACGCTGCTGGCGGACCTGTCCGTGCCCGACCTGATCGGCAGGCTGGCCGAGCGCGGCGGCCCGGGGGCCGGACCGGACGCGGAGACCCTCACCCGCAGGCTCGAGGAGCTCGTGCGCTGGGGCAACCTGCTGCGCAGCACGCACACCGTCAGGGCGGCGAGCATCTCCGAGTACCAGCGCTCCCGCTCCCGCTACCAGCTCTCCAAGCTGGGGGAGCGCGTGCAGCGCGACGCGGACGAGGTGCTGTCCGGGGCGGACGCGGCCCGCGAGGTGAGCAGCGAGTTGCTGGCCCTGGTCGACCGCGGTCTGCGCGAGATCGCCGCCATGGCCGCGGCACCGGGCGGCGCGGACCCGCAGCGGGCGCTGGAGCGGATCAGTACCCTCTTCGTCCAGTTCACCGGCTTCGCCGAGTCCGTCCGCGACTTCTACGCCTACCTGGGCCAGGTGCTGGCGCGCTACGACCTCGACTCGGCCGAGTACCAGGGATTCAAGGAACTGCTGCTCGACTACGTGCAGGCCATCACCGAGGACGTCTCCTTCAGGGCCCCGCGCATCGCGGCCCACCTGGACGCCGTCCGGCCCCACCTGCCCGCGCTGCTCGACCGGATCGACGCGCACACGGCGGGCATCGGAGCACTCGCCGACGGACTGCCCGAGACCCGGGTGCAGCGCAGCCGCGGCCGGGACCTGGCGGACTGGGAGGGACTGCGCGAGTGGTTCACCCCCGGCGGAGCGCACTCCAGCCAGGTGGACCAGCTGAGGGACGCCACCCTGCGTGCCCTGCAGTCCCTCCTCGCCAACGCCAAGAGGATGCTGCGCTCGGCCTCCGGCGAGATGTCCCGCCGCAAGGACCTGCTGAGGCTCGCGGCCTGGTTCGACGCAGCGGAGCCGGAGGAGGCCCACGACATGGCGGTCGCCGCCTTCGGGCTCTACGGCGCACGGCACCTGGGAGTCGCGCCGAACCCCGACCGGTCCGTACCGGCCCATACGAGCTGGTGGACCGGACCCGTGGTGGACGTGCCGGTGGCGCTGCGCGAGCGCGGCAGCAGGTCACCGCGCGGACGCGCGGCGGCGGCCGAGGACCACTCCGAGCAGAAACGCCGCCTCATGGAGCAGGCCCGGCAGCAGGCCGAGGCCCGGCGGACGGCGGCCGAAGAACTGCGCAGCGCGTCCGGCCGGTTCGACCAGGTACGACTCGGCGCCCCCGCCATGCGGCTGCTGCTGGAGCTGCTCACCACCGCTCTCGGCAACGCCCGGCTGCACAAGGAGACCGACGGCTTCCTGATCGACGGCGCACAGGCGGACGACGCGGACCTCGGCATCCGGCTGACCGCGTGGCGCACACCCGGCCGGTCCACGGTCCTGCGGTCCGTGGACGGCGATCTGACCGCGGACGACATCACCGTGGCCGTCGAGAGCACGTCCGCAGTCACGAGGGGGGAGGCGAGCGCCTGATGCCCCTGCCCTCCGCCCACGACGTCGCCCTCGCCGCCGAGCGCCGCACCGCCGCCCGGCTCCTGCTGTCCCACCCCCTGGTCACCAGTACCGGACCGCACAGCGACACGTTCCCCCTGATCCGCCGCCACGCCGACTGGCTCGCCCAGCGCTTCCAGCAGGTGTTCGGCTACCGCCTGCTGGTGGAGGCGTCCTACGCCCGGCTGTTCAAGGCGGGCCTCGGCCCGGACTCGGGCCACCGCATGGAACGGCCGTCGACCGGAACACCGTTCACCCCACGGACGTACGCCTACCTCGCCCTCGCCCTGTCCGTCCTCGTCACCGCCCCGGAACAGCTCCTGCTCTCCCAGCTCGTCGCCGACCTGCGCGCCGCGGCCGTCGACGCCGGTATCGAGATCACCGGCACCGGACGGCAGGCCGAACGACGCACCCTCGCCGCCGCCCTGCGGCAACTCGTCGACTGGGGCGTCCTGGTGGAGACCGAGGGCCAGGTGACGGCCGTCGCCGAGGAACGCGCCGGGGAGGCACTGCTCACCGTGGACCGCGACATCGCCCGGGCTGTCGTCGCCGGTCCGCTCGCCCAGAGCCGCGACGGTGCGGACCTCGTCCGCCGGGCCGCCGACCCCGGCTTCGGAGGACCCCGTACGTACGTCCGCCGGCGCCTCGTCGAAACCCCCGTCGTCCACCTCGACGACCTCACCGACGCCGAGCGCGAGTGGCTGCGCACCCGGCAGCGGCGCGAGGCGCAGGCCTTCTCCGAACTGCTCGGCCTGGAGGCCGAGATCCGCGCCGAGGGCATCGCCCTGATCGACACGGACGACGAACTCACCGACCTGCACCTCCCGGGCACCGGCACGGTCGCCCAGGCCGCGCTGCTCCTCGTGGAGCGGCTGGTCGACCGTCTGCGCCCCGAAGAAGCGGGCCATCCCGCGGTCGGCGGCCGGCTCGTCATCGGCGTACCCGTCCCCGACGGACTGCTGCCCGTACTCCTCGACGAACTCGTCGAGGAGTACGGAAAGCGCGGCACCTGGCAGCGCGGCCACCTGGAGGACCGGGACGGATTCCTCGCCGCCGTACTCGACCTCCTCGTCAGGATGCGCCTGATCGCCCCCGCCGGCCCCGTCCGCGCGGACGGCCACGGCCTGCCCGAGGAGTACGGCGGGCCGGCGGCCGGCGGCCGCTCCGTCACCGACGTCTCGGGCGCACGCGGCCAGGACCGCGCCGCCGGCGGCTGGATCCTGCTCGCCGCGGCCGCCCGCTACGCCACCACGGTGGCGGTCGGACCGCGTACCGCCCCGTCGCCGACGGATGACCCCGCCAAGGAGCCGCCCCGATGAACCCCTCGCCGTCCCCGCACCGCTACCGACTGCACCGCGCGGGCATCCGGAACGTGTGGCAGTACGACCACCAGGAGTTCGCCTTCGGCGAGGGCCGCATGCTGCTGCGCGGCAAGAACGGCGCCGGCAAGTCCAAGGCCCTGGAGATGCTGCTGCCCTACCTCCTCGACGGTGACGCCCGCGCGCTGGACGCCACGGGAACCGGCCGCACCACCCTGACCTGGCTGATGCTCGACGGCTTCGCGCAGACCAACCGGCTGGGCTATCTGTGGCTGGAGTTCGCGCGGACGGACGAGCAGGGGAACGACCACCATCTGACCGTCGGCGCCGCCGTCCGGGCATCCCGGTCGACCAGGACGGCGAAGCCCTTCTTCTTCACCACACACCTGCGCGTCGGCGAGGACCTCGACCTCGCCCCCGCCGGCCGCCCCCTCACCGTCGACCAGCTGAAGTCACTGGTCGGCCCGGAGAACGTCACCGACCGCGCCGTCGAGCACCGGGCCACGGTCGCCCGTGACCTGTTCGGCCTCACCGACCCGGCGCGCTACCGCAACCTGCTGCACCTGCTGCACCGGCTGCGCCGTCCCACCATCGGCGACCGCATCGACTCCGGTGGACTCGTCCAGGTCCTCGCCGAGACCCTGCCCGCCCTCGACGACGAGGTCGTGGAGAAGGTGGCCCGCAGCCTGGACGACCTCGACTCCGTCCGGGCCTACCTCGGCCGCCTCGAACGCACCGACCGGGCACTGCGCACCTTCCTCACCGGCTACCGCGGCTACCTGCACGGCTCCCTGCGCCGCCGCACCGACCAGGTGAGCGGTGACCTGGAGCGGCTGACGGAGTACCGCAGGTCCGCCGCCGACGCGGTGCGCAAGGCGGCGGAACTCCGCGAGCGCGAGCAGCAACTCGATGCCCGCATCGAGACCCTCGAAGGCGAGTCGGCCGCGGCCGAGACGGACCTGGCCGCGCTGCACGCCAGTACCGGATACCGCAGCCTGCGGGAACTCGGAGAGAAACGCGACACCGTCACCGCCCTGCACAGCGCGGCCGGCGCCGCCTTCAAGGCCGTCCGCCAGGCACACCTGGGCGAGGAGGAGGCAGGACAGCGCCTCACCGCCGAGGCCGGACGGCTCGGCGAAGAACTGGTGGAACTGAGCACCGTACACACCGAGTCGGTACGGGAGGCCGAGCGGTCCGGAGTGGACCCCGCGCACCTGGGGGAGCCCATGGCGACCCCCGTCGCGCCGGTGGCACCCGCCACGACGGCGGAACTGACCGCCCCGGGAGGCGACCTCCACCTGGTCCGGCACAGCGAAGTGCTGGCGGTCGACACCGAGCTCTGCACGACCGCGCTGCACGCCTGGGACACCCGGCTCGACGCCGCACAGCCGCTGATCAGGAACCGCGTCCGCTTCGTCACCGAACTGGGCGCCCTCGTCGAGCGGTCGGACGCGGCCCACCGGGAGGCGGACGAGGCCGATGCCACCCGGGAGCGCCTGGAAGAACAGGTGGAGCACGCGCGCACCCGGACCGAACAGCGCCGGCAGGAAACCGTGCGCGAGTCGGAGAGGTACGCGGACGCGGCCGGAACGTGGGCCGGGCGTCTGCGGAAACTCACCGGGCTGCCCTTGGACGACGTACTCGCCCTCGTCGCACACGACCCGGCCGACGGCCCGCTGCCCGCCCACGCCCCCGACGAGGTGGCCGACACCGCCAGGTCCGCCGTCGACCCCTGGCTGACGGACCTGGCCGAGGAACGCGACGTCCTCGCCCTGACCGTTCGCGCACGGGAGACCGAACGGAACGACCTGAGGCGCCGGCGCGAGCAGTGGGAGCGCCGCACCGACCCCGAACCCCCGCCCCCGCCCCACCGCACGGCGTCCCGCACGCCCGGCACCGGAGCACCCCTGTACCGCCTGGTGGACTTCGCCCCCGACCTGGCACCGGACGCACGGGCCGGGCTGGAAGCCGCGCTGGAGGCGAGCGGCCTGCTCGACGCCTGGGTACGCGCCGACGGCACGGTCCTCGACCCGGCCACCCGGGACACCCTCCTGACTCCCGGGCCCCCCGCGCCCGGGCCGGCACTCGCCCAGGTGCTGCGGCCCGTCGCCGCGCCGGACAGCGGGGTGACGGCGGAGCAGGTGCGACGCCTGCTGGAGGCGGTGGCCCTCGCCGAGGGCGGAGTCCCTGTCACCGGTGCCGGCCCGGCCGCCGGTGCGGAGACCGGACCGCACACCGTGATCGGCACCGACGGCTCCTGGCGGCTCGGCATCGCCCGCGGCCGCCACGCCAAGCAGACCGCCGAGTACGTGGGCGCGGAAGTGCGCGCACAGACCCGCCGCCGGGCACTGGCGGACATCGACCGCAGGCTGAGCGAGGTGGAAGGCGAGGTGGAGGAGCGCCGGCACGCCCTGCGTGTCCTCACCGACCACCGCGACCAGGTCGGCGACATCCTGCGCCGACCGCCCTCGGCCCGTGGACTGACGGACGCCTGGGCCCGTACCGCCGAGGCCGAGCGCGCCGCCGAATCCCTCGCCGCGCAGGCGTCCACGGCAGCCCGCGAGGCGCACCGGGCGCGTGCCCGCGCGGTCGCCGCCCGGCGCGAGACCGAGGCGACGGCGAACGCCCAGGGCCTCCCGGCGGACCCGGCCGCACTCGAAACGGTCCGCCTGGCCCTCGACCGCCTCGGACAGGGCACGCGGCAACTGCGACGGCGGATCCGCGCGGTCCTGTCCACGGCCGAGAACCACCGCGGCAGCCGGACCGACTACGAGCGCACCGCCTCGGCGCGCCGGGAGACCGAGGCGGACCACGCCGAGCACCTCGGCCGCCTGGAGGCCGCCCGCCGCACCGTCCGGGCCCTGGAGGACGCCCTCGGCGCCACGGAGCAGGAGATCCTCGCCAGGGAGGCCGACGCGAAACGCCGCCTGGACGCGGTGGGACGTCAACTGCCGCCCGCCCGGAGGGACCGCGGCGACGTGCACGACCTGTGCGTACGGGCCGAGGAGGAGGAGCGGAAGCGGCACGAGGCGCTCGCCGCACAGGAGACCGAGGTGCTGGCCCGCGGCAGGAGACTGCGCGCGGCCCTCGCGCTGCCGGGCGTACTGAAGGGAGCGGGCCTGGGCACCGACGCGGACGGGGGAGCGGTCCTGAAGTCCCCGGACCCCGTCCACCAGGACGTGCGGGCGCGCATCACGGCACTGGGTCTGCTGACCGACGTGGTGCGCCGCGGCCTGGACGCCGAGCGCGGTGACGTCTCCGACACCACCCTCCTCAACCGTCACACCGAACTGCGCGACCAGCTCTCCGGCGGCTACGACGCGACCATCGAGGAAAAGGACGGCATCAAGCTGTGCCGGCTCGTCAACGACCAGGGCCCGCGGGACATCGCCGAGGTCGGCGAGCTGATCGCGACCGAGGCCGCCGAGGCACGCGACCGCCTCACGGAGCGCGAGCGCGAGGTCTTCCAGCGCTTCCTGACCGGAGAGCTGGGCGACCACCTGTCCGCGCAGGTGCTGGCGGCCGGCGCCCTGGTCACCGCCCTCAACACCACCCTCGCCACGGTCCGCACGTCACACGGCCTCGGCGTCACCCTCGACTGGAAGCTCGCCGACGGGGTGGAAGCGGACGTCAAGGCGGCCGTCGACCTCCTGCGCAGCCCTTCCGGCCTGCGCACCCGTGAACAGTCCGAGCAGCTCCGCGAAGTCCTCCAGCGCCGTATCGAGGACGCCCGCCGCGCCGACCCGGCCGCCGGATACGCGGCGCACCTGCGCACCGCCCTGGACTACCGGGACTGGTTCACCTTCACTCCCTGGGTGGTGAACGACGCGGCGCCGACCAGCCGCCGCAAACTCTCCGGCCGCACCGGCCTGAGCCAGGGCGAGCAGCGGGTCCTCTCCTACCTGGTCCTCTTCGCGGCGGCGGCGGCGCACTTCACCGGACTCGCCGACTCCGCCCCGCACACCCCCCGCCTGATCCTCCTCGACGACGCGTTCGCCAAGGTCGACGAGCCCACGCACGCCCGCCTCGGCCGCATCCTGGTCGACCTGGACCTCGACTTCGTCCTCACCAGCGAACGCCTGATCGGCAACTGGCCCGACGTGCCGTCCCTCCACATCTACGAGTGCCTGCGCGATCCGCACGTACGGGGCGTGGCCACGCTCCACTACACGTGGAACGGGCGGCAGCGGAGACTGATGCCGGTATGAGCCGTCCCGGACGCGCCGACGGCGGTTCCCTGGACGCCGAAACGCTCGCCTTCCTCACCAGGCCGGGCCTCACCCGCCTCTGGACGCAGGCACGCGCCCGCCTGGAACGCAACGGCCTCCAGCCGACCGGAACCCTCAGGCTCCAGCACCTGGACGCACCGGAACGCGAGGCGCTGTCCCTCCTCCTCGCCCGACCGGTCACCGGCCCCACCGCCACGATCCGCCTGCCGGACCTGGACACCCGACTGCGCGCCAGCGCGGCCGGACGGGGCCTGGCCGCGACCCTGGAGGAACTGGGCCCGCCCCTGACGGACCGCAGGGCGGTCCGCGACGCGGCGGCGGCCGAACGGGCCCGCGTGTGGTCGACGGCCGAGACGGAAGCGGAATCCACCTCCCTGTCGTCCCAGCCCTGGGTGGCACGGTGGCTGGAGGACCTACGGCGCGGCGGCACCCTCGCCCGCCAGGACCCGCACACCGCGACCACGGTCGTCGTCCAAGCGATCCAGACCCTTGCGGTGCTCTTCCCCGCCACCGTCGCCGACCCCACTTCGGTCTCCTGGGGCCGGGGCGAACTGGCCACCCGTGCCACCGGCTCCGCCCACGGCCTGGACGACGGCACGCTGCTGTCCCGGCTGGTCCTGCGCGGCATAGCCCTGGCGCACGACACGGAGTTCCCCACCGACGCCCCCGCCCGCCGGGCCCTGTGGCGCACGGCCTCGGTCACCCCGGACGAGGTCTCCAGCACGGTCCTCACCCACGGCCTGCGCCCCACCGGCGGCACCTGGCAGGAGGCGGCCCTGCGCGAGCGCGCCGACCACCACAGGGAGACCCACCTGACCCTGCGCGAACTGCGCACGCTGCGTCCGACGATGCCGTCCGGCACCCGGGTCCACGTCTGCGAGAACCCCCGCGTGGTCGAGGCCGCCGCCGACGCCGGCCGCACGGCGCCCCTGGTCTGCACCTCGGGCAGCGCGACGACGGTCGTCCTCACCCTCCTCGACGCCCTGGCGGAGGCCGGCTGCACCTTCGCCTACCACGGCGACTTCGACTGGCCCGGCATCGCACTCGCCAACCGCGTCACCCGGCGCTACGCGGCCGAACCGTGGCGCCTGCGCGCCCCCGACTACGAGTACCTGGCGACCCGCGCCCAGCTGCACGGCGTCCCGCACCTTCCCCTCACCGGTCCGCCGGTGGAGGCCGCATGGGATCCGGAACTGGCACCCACCATGAACGCCCTGGGAATCGCCCTGCACGAGGAGGCGGCGCTCGATCTGCTGCTGGAGGACCTCGGCTGAGGTCAGACGTCGAGCCCGCCCGCCGCGAGCAGGTCGGAGACGTCGCTCACCAGTCTCCTGCCCAGGCCCCCGGCGGCACCGAGTCGTGCCTCGAAGTCCCTGAGACCCCGGAAGACCTCGGCGTACGCTTCCTGTTCCCGCAGGGGGAGCTGGAGCACCTGCAGGCGCCGGATGTCGACCCGTGACGAGCTGGAGGCGTGGGTGCCCGCCTGACGTCCGTTGGAGGGCGCGCGCAGACAGCCGGCGAGGAAATGCGCGTCGAGTTTGGCCGAGTCCACCCGCAGGGCGTACAGCTGCGGACCCAGGGCCGTCGGGGGCCCTTCGTGCACCCATGCCCGGTACGCGCGTACGACACCGGCGACCACGACGTCGCCCTTCTCGACGATCACGGGCGCCGATCCGGCGCTGACGAGCCCGCTGGGAGTGCCGTCCGTCAACAGGTCGGCGACAGTGAGGAGAGGCACGGAGTCCCTGCCGGGCGGCGTCGCACCGTCCACCGTCTGTTGTCCGGAACGCAAGGACAGGACACCGGCTTTGACGAGGTCGCCCACGCTGGTCGTGGTCTGCGGCCGGTCGGTCGAGAACCTCAGTTCCGACAGCCGTTCGGCTCGACGGGCCAGGTCGGTCAGTGCCGTCCCCGCTTCCCGCCAGGCCGCCGCGAGTTCGAGGCCGGACGGTTCGGCGGTCACCGACGCGTAACGACCAGGGGTGACGTCCACCTCGTCGTCCAGGAGTTCGATGAGGGGAACGCGGACGGCTCCGTCCGGCAGGTCGGCTTCCGGGCGGTCGAGGACCTCCAGTGCGGAGAGGGCGAAGGCCCGCAGCGGCTCCCAGTGGGGACCGGACTCACGCGTGCCGGCTTTCGCGAAGCGTGTCGCGTCGACCAGGAGCACGTCCTGCGCGGACGGAACCGCCACCGTGCCGTCCGGGGCCGCCCTGAGAACCCACAACTGGAGCGAGACGCTGTGCGGCTGGGCGCTGCCCGGCGGGAGGGCCACCACGGCGCGGAGGGCGCCGGTCCGCAGCAGAGAGCCCCGGACGCGTCGGCCCGCCTTGCGCGAGGCGACCGCCGGAGGCAGGACGACGACGGCCGCACCGCCCGGCTTGAGATGGGCGAACAGGTGCTGCACCCAGGCCAGTTCCGGCTCGGTGCGAGGCGGAAGACCGTGTGTCCAGCGTTGGTCGGTGGCGAGTTCCGTGTAGCCCCAGTCGCGTTCGTTGAACGGCGGGTTGCAGAGGGCGACGTCCACCCGCGCCCCGCTGAACGGATCCTCGCGCAGGGCGTCCGCCGTGGCGATCTCCGCACGGACGTCGTGGTCGTCCTTGAGGAAATCCAGCCGCGCGGACGCCAGCGCGGCGAGGGCGGGATCCCGCTCGCACGCCCGCACCGACAGGCGCGAGCCCGCGCCCTCCTGTACGGCCGCGACCACCAAGTGCCCGGTTCCGCAAGCCGGATCGAGAACGGTGAGCTCTTCGCCGGCTTCCTCGCCGCGCCCGCCGACGCGGACGCCGAGCGCGATCCGCGCCATCAGCGAGGCGAGCGGCGGAGGCGTCGTGCTCAGCTGACGTACGTGTGTCTCGAGCCACCGCTGCAGCAGGAACTCGAACGTCTCGCGCGCCCCCTCGTTCCGCCCCAGCTTCGCCGCCTCGGCCGCCAACTCCTCGGCTTCCGCAGTGAGTTCCCTGTGCGACCCGCGTGCCCGGGGCGAGTGCATGCGGAGGGCCGCCTCGGCGATGGCCAGGCCCGACTCGTCCCTGCTGCCCAGCGCCTCGAACCGGGGCCACAGGAGCTCGCGCCCCCCGATGGAGTCGAGTTTGCCGTTGTCCCTCAGCCACCGCTCGACCTCGGCCAGGGAGAACTGAGGGCTGACGTCCGTGCCCCCGATGCGCGTGGGGAACGAGTCGTGGCGCCGCCGCCAGTTGCTCACCGCGGCACGCCCCACGCCGGCGATCCGGGCGATCTCGGCGAGGCTGACGGGTACGGGATCGGTTGTACTCATCGACAGTCTCCGAGGTGCTGGGGCGCTTGCGTGCGGACCGGCGGTGGACGGGGCTCTGTGTGGTTGTACATGAGAGGCTACTACGCTCATTGACTCTGTTTACAGTACAAATATCCGGAGTCGCTGTGCGGGGAGTGCGGAGGACGGGGGAAATCCGGGAAATCACGCCGGGAGCGGTGCTCCTGGACCGCTATCGGCTCACTTCGGTGCTCGGCCGTGGGGTGATGGGACACGTCTGGCAGGGGCTTGACCTGCGCCTGGAGCGCCCCGTGGCGGTCAAGACCGTCGCGGCGGACCTGCTCGCCGTCCCTCGGAGCCGGGACGAGGCGCTGCGGCGCTTCCGGCGGGAGGCGAAGGCCGCGGCACGCCTCCACCACCCCAACACGACCACCGTCTTGGACGCGTCGGTCACGGACGGCACCTGCTGCCTGGTCATGGAACTGATCGAGGGCACCACCCTCGAATTCCTCTTCGACCAGCAGGACGACGGCCGGTTCGACGTGCTGGACACCCGGTACGAGATCGCCGTATTGCCGGCCCGCTTTCGGTGAGGGCGCCGAGGGTGTCCTCTTCTGAGCCGGCGGCATGACAGCGGGCTGGTTTGCGTCCTCTCAAGTGACGCGAACCAGCCCGCTGTTCCGCTCGGGAGTCCTGGTCGGAGCTATCCCACCGTGAGCGCCACGAACGCCGCCCACTCGCCTCGGCCGACCCGCAGCACCGGCCCGTCGCCCGCAATCTTGGAGTCCCGTACGTACACGGCGTCGAGACCGGTGGCCACCTCCACGCAGTCACCGCCGTCCGACCCGCTGTAGCTGCTCTTGAACCAGTGCAGCCCGTCCACGTTCTCGGTCACCTGCTCCACGCTCACGTCTCTCCCACCATCCGCTCGATGAGTCGTGCAGACTCCTCGACGTTCAAGGCCTGCGATCGCAGCTTGCCATATCGCAACGAGAACGCGCTGACCTCGGCGGGATCCGTGACGACGCACCCGACCCCTTGGGATTCGAAGTACCCGAGGAGCCGGTGCTCGTGTGATTCCACGACCACGAACGGACCGTTCTTCCCCGGATGGAACCCCCGTCCGGCAGGCATGACCTGCACCTCCACGTTCCGCAACGTGCTGACCTCCAACAGACGTTGCCACTGCTCGCCCATGACCTCTGGGCCGCCCACCGGATCGCGCAACGCCTCCTCACTCACGATGAACGACAGCTCCGCCAGCGGCACTCGAGTCAGCAGCTTCTGCCGACTCAACCGAGCCTCCGTGTGCTGCTCGATGATCTCCTCGCTCAACGGCGGACAGTGCCCCGCGAACACCGCCCGCGCGTACCCCTCCGTCTGCAACAACCCCGGCACCAGCAGCGGATCGTACGAGAAGCGGCTCACCACCTCCGCCTCGATGAGCGCGAAGTTGCGGAAGAAGCGCGGCAGTTTCGCCCGGTCCACCTCGTCCTGGAGCACCTCCAGAACCCCGCCCGCCTCCAGCACCCGGTCCGCCGCCCTGGTGAACGCCGCCTTCGCCGGCCGCCGCCCCTGCTCGACCGAGGCGACCTGCTCCAGCGAGCAGTCGATGGCCTCCCCGAGCTGCTGCTGGTTCAACCCGGCCCGCTTCCGCAGATGCTGGAGCAGCCTCCCGTACGCCGCCCACGCCCCCGGCAGGTCACCCCCGCCCTCCTCCTTCGCCTTCGCCGCCCGACCGCCCCGTGTCTCCCGCACCGTGCTCATGCCTCACGCCCTTCCGTCCCGCACCGCACCCCGCTCACCCGCACCGCGGCGACGCTCAACCCGCCGCCGGGACCTTGTTCAACGCGAGCCGCGACGCCATGGGCACGGCCCCGGCCCCGTACAACAGCCGTACGGAATCCCGTACGACCACGGGCGACGGGCAAGGGGAGAGGCGAACGACGGTTTCAGGCGAACCGGCTCAGCGGGCCATCCAGCGGTCCACCTCCCGCGCCCGCGTGTCCAGGGCGTCGACGACGGCGGCCGACGAGACCCGGGCATTGCCGGGAACCTGCACGTCGCGTCGGACGCCACCCCCCACATGGCCGGCCTCTGACGCGGGCATCTCCACATCGATCCCCGCCCGCCGCGCGAGCGCGACCGCTGTCGCCGCGAACCCCTCGGAGAGCGTGAGGATCACGGAGTGGCTCGTCCCGCAATGCCAGGCGACGAGGCCGCGCACGAACTCCGCGTACGCGACCGGATCGACTGCGAGTGTGTCCGGGTCACCCCAGTACTTTCCCTGGCCGATTCCCGAAGGCAGCCCGAGCTCCGCCTCGAAGACTTCCACCTGCCGCATGAAGAGGCGGCCGGCGCCGTTCGACGGGTTCCACAGCGTCTCGTCACCCAGCTCGAAGTACATGCTCATCGTCGATCCCCCGTTCCGGCTCAACAGCCCTGGCGCAGGGTAGGTGTTCAAGTGGCCGGTATGCACTCGGGTAAGACGCGACCTCGGCGGGCCGCCGCTCGTTGCCCGGTCACGCTGCGCCGGCCAGAGGGATGGGAGCGAATCTCCAACCGGTCACTCCGCTCACCTCGCCTTTTGTGCCCTTCAGACTGGGTGGGATCCGATGTCCGTCCGGGACCCTGGTCGTCATCGACGGCGGTCACCTGGGGGCGTGGAGCGGAGAGAGGTCGCCGGCGGAGATCGATCCCGCCCTGCTCGGTGTGGACGACGCGGAGACGGCCGCCGATGTCCTCGGCTCGGTCGACTTCGCCGTGGTCGGACCGGACGCCTCGGAAGCGGCCCGCACCTTCGGCCGGCAGCCCGGTGCGATGTTCCACGACGTCCCGGCGTCCCGGGCAGCGGGGCTCAAGGCGATGTTCGAGGACCACTGCCGGGCCGCAGGGCCGGACGCCCGCCTGGGGGCGTTGCCGAGCCGGGAGCCACATGCCCGACGCGCGCATCGGACCGCTTCCGAAGGCGGCGGCGGTTTCCTGATGTTCGGCATCCCCGTGGTCGCGGTGGGCGGGATGCCCCGTGACCGGGATCTGCCGGTGCTCGCATCGCGGGTCGAACCCGGCGACGTTACCGGCCGGCGTTGGTCCGGGATACGCGTGCAGCTGGGCGAGGGCCCCGTGGAGTCCTCCGTGCCGCTGGGCGACGTCGGGGTCGACTGGGCCCGGGTCCTCTTCGGCGACGCCGACGCCTTGGGCGCCTGGCAGCACGACGAAGCGGCGGACGGACTGGCCGATGTCGCGTTCTGGGGCGCCGCCGCCGAGGAGGCCGCGACGGTCTTCGGAGCCCCGGAGCTGGGCGAGCCCGGTGAGGACGGTGTCCGGGGGTGGACGGGGCTGGCCGTGGCGGAAGCGGTGGACAGGGCTCGCGCCCTGATGAGCTGGAAGGAACAGACCGGACGCCGCATGAGGGTGGACTTCCGGCCGCACTCCCACCACTGGCAGGTGATGCGGCAGATCCGCGCCTCCGAACTCGAGACCGGGACCGTGGACATCGGCGACGCCCGGCTGCTCTGCACGATGACCACCTGGGGAGACGGGCATTTCCCCGTCTTTGCCGACCTGGACGCGTCGGGTTCCGTGGTGGCGGTGCGGGTGAGCTTCTCGGGCACGGTCCGGTGACAGCCGTCCCGGTCCCGTCCGCCCGTCGCCGTGCGGGGCGTTCCTTCCGGTCGTACCGTGCGCCACCCCGACGGCCACCGTCCGTGAGGCTCCCCGGAGACCTCCAGGGAGCGCCCCTGCTCCTGAAAATGCGTCGAGCCCCGCACAGGTGCCGCCTACCCTTGCCGCATGCCCCCCGCGAAGACCTCCTACGTCTGCCTGCCCTGTCGGGCCTCGTACAAGCAGCCCTACGACAGGGACAGGCCGCACAGGGTCTGTCCCCGCTGTGCGGAGCCGTTGATCCACGTGGGAGCGGCCTTCGCCGCGCCGCCGCGCCGGGACACCGAGGCATGGAGGGTGCTGTCCGTCCTGCTGCACGCGGGTGTCCGCTTCCACAAGGGCTGCTGCGGCGGGCCCGGGTACCGTCCGCGCACGCTGAGGGAGGTGCGCGAGCGGATGGCGTACGCGCGTCGTGCCGGCGAGCCCTTCGCCAAGGCGCTCGTGCGCTACGAGGTGCCGCGACGGAGGACCCGGACCTGATGCGGTTCGTGCCGTTGCCCGGCGGGAGCTCTCGGGTCAGCCGGCTGGGTCGCGTGTCTCCTCGGGCGCCTGGGGCCGGGAGGCGGGGATGCCGGTCCAGCCGGCGAGGACGGAGAGGGCTTCGGCGGTGGGGGAGGCGGGTTCGGGGGTCAGGACGATCAGGGACTGGTCGGGGTCGCCTTCGACTGCCAGGCTGACGTAGTCGAGGGTGAGGTCGCCGACGAGCGGGTGGTGGAAGCGTTTGTTTCCTGTGGTCTGGACGAGGACGTCATGGTGGGCCCACAGGCGGCGGAAGGTGTCGCTGAGAACGGACAACTCCCCTATGAGTTCGGTGAGTCGCGGGTCGTCGGGGTGGCGTCCGGCGTAGCGGTGGAGCGTGGCCACGCACTCGGCGGCGGCCCTGTCCCAGGCGTCGCCGTAGAGCGTGCGGGCGTCGTCGTCGAGGAAGACGTACCGGGCGAAGTTGCGCTCCCGGTGGGGACGCTCCTGGAAGTCGGTGTAAAGGGCGTGGGCGAGCCGGTTGCCCGCCAGTACGTCCGTGCGCCTGCCCATGACGAGTGCGGGGACGTCGAGGGCGTCCAGGGTCCGGTACAGGACCGGGTGGACCCTCTGCGGGGCGAGGGAGCGCTTGCGGCGGGGGTGGACTGCGCCCGTGGCGGGGCGGGTGAGGTCGAAGAGGTGGGCGCGTTCGGTGGCGTCGAGCCGCAGGGCGCGGGCGACGGCGTCCAGGACGGTCTCGGAGACGCCTCGGGTGCGGCCGCGCTCCAAGCGGACGTAGTAGTCGACGCTCACCCCGGCAAGCTGGGCGACCTCCTCGCGGCGCAGGCCCGGCACCCGGCGGGCGCCGCCGTGTGGGGTGAGGCCGGCTTGTCCGGGGGTGATCCGGGCCCGGCGGGTGCGCAGGAACTCGCGGATCTCGCTGCTGCGGTCCATGGGTCCACGGTACGGCCGTACCGGGCAGGTCAGGGGAGTGAAAGGGGTACTGGCAGACCCCCGGAAGAGGGGTGCCCTTCACGACGCCCCACGCAGGGCCTGCGGATGGTTCTCTGGATTGCAGGCCGGTTGAAGCCCTCACGAGATGGATGAGCGGGATGAGCGCGGATACGCCTCATCGCTCACATCCCGTGGAAGCCGCTGCCAGGACCCCCGGCCATCCGGGCGGCAGGTCCAGGAACCGGCACACCCTTCGAACCCCCAGGGAGCACCCCCATGCGGAACGTCACCTTTCCCACCGACGACCAGCGGATGCTGGCCGGCCACCTCTACCTGCCCGAGGACTTCGAGGCGAACGGCAGCTACCCGGCGATCGTGGTCGCCCACCCGGGTGGCGGCGTCAAGGAGCAGACCGCGGGCCTGTACGCGCGCCGGCTGGCCGAGCAGGGCTTCGTGACCCTCGCGGCCGACGCCTCCTACCAGGGTGAGAGCGGTGGCGCGCCGCACTTCCTGGAGGATCCCTACGCCCGTGTCGAGGACGTCCGCGCGGCCGTGGACCACCTTCAGTCGCTCGACTACGTGGACGCCGAGCGCATCGGCGCCCTGGGCATCTGCGCGGGCGGCGGCTACACGGTCAACGCCACCATGACCGACCGCCGCATCAAGGCACTCGCCACCGTCGTCGCCATGAACATCGGCACCGGCCTCCGCCGCGACTACTACGGCGACAAGCCCGACTCCGCCGCCGGAGCCGTCCTCGACGGGGCCGCCAAGCAGCGCACCGCCGAGGCCCGGGGCGCCGAACCCGCCATGATCCCGTACGTGCCGGCCGAGACCGACGAGAACACCAGCCACGACATGCGCGAGGCCCACGACTACTACCTCACGCCCCGCGCCCAGCACCCGAACACCAAGAACCAGTTCCTCTTCACCCGGAGCTTCTCCAAGATCGCCGCGTTCGACGCCTTCCACCTGGTCGAGGACCTGCTCACCCAGCCGGTCCTCATCGTGGCCGGCAGCGAGGCGGGAACGCTGTGGCACTCCACCGAGCTGTTCAGCCGGGTGCGCGGCCCCAAGAAGCTCGTGGTCGTCGACGGCGGCACGCACATCGACTTCTACGACGTGCCCCGGTACGTCGACCGGGTCCTCGCCGAGACCGTCCCGTTCTTCGGCGAGAACCTCGCCCGGTAGGGCGTTGTCACGTTGTCGGGTGTGTGACTGTCCGATGGTGCGTCGGGGCGTGGCCGCCGGCGGCGCAGCGCGCCGGCGCGGGCCTGCCCGAACGTGGCGCACCAGCGGCGGACCGTCTCATGGGAGACCAGCACGCCGCGCTCCAGCATCAGTTCCCCGACTTCGCGAAAGCCGAGCGGGAAGCGGAAGTACGGCCACACGCAGTGCGCGATGATCTCCACCGGGTACCGGTGCCCCTTGCACGACGACGGCGCGCCGTCCACGGACGACCCCTCCCGGCAGGACCAACCAGAAGATCATCCCACCCGGTCAGCCGACGTGACAGTGCCCAGGATCGGCTCAGGATCCCCCGAGCGAGCTACCTGTTTTGTCCTCTTCGGGGTGACGCCCGCCACCGGTGGTCCCTTGTTGACTCGAATCGTCAACACAACGGCCGGACAAGGCCGACCAGCCCAGCGGCTAAGGACAACACCATGACCACGACACGCAGTTCCGCGCAGCACGGTTTCCCCGGAGGCCGCCGAATCGCCACAGCTCTGCTGGTTTCCACGCTGGCAGGAACCGCGCTGGTGGCGTGTGACGCCGACGCCAAGGGTCCGCAACCGGCCAAGGTCTCCGGCAAGAGCGTCGGCGGGACCGCGGGCGGCGCCAAGATCACCTGGGGCAAGTGCCCGGCCCTGGCCGAGGGACGAACCCGTGACCCCCACCTGGCCTGTGGAACGCTGAAGGTGCCACTCGACTACCGGAACCCGGGCGGCACGAAGATCGACGTGGCGGTCTCCCGGCTGTCCACCGCACAGCCCGGGAAGCGACGCGGCGTTCTGCTGCTGAACCCCGGCGGGCCGGCTCTGGGCGGTCTCGGCATGCCCGAAACCATGGCGTCCACACTGCCGAAGTCCGTGCTGGACCGCTACGACCTGATCGGTTTCGACCCGCGCGGCGTCGAACACAGCACCCCGCAGAGTTGCGGTCTGCGGGACCCCGGCGTGTCCGGGCTCTTCCCCTATCCTGCCGCGGACGGCTCGATCACCAAGAACGTGGCCCTCGCCAAAGCCGCAGCCAAGCAGTGCGCCGACACGGTGGGCACTACGTCTACGGCGAAGGCTCCGCCTGCGCCGACAAGGTCACCGTCGGCTTCCTGGCCACCGGCCACCTGCCGGACAAGGACGTCCACTGCACCGACGTCACCCGGAAGTAACCCGCCGGAACGAGTCGATCAAGCCGCAGCGGCCCTGGAAGCCGCTCTCCCAGGTGGAATTGACCACCGTCGAGTGGGTCGACCGGTACTGCCACCGCCGATTCCGCGGTGGGAGAGGACACGTCCCACCCGTCGAGTACGAGACCGGCTACTGCCTCTGCCCGGCTGTGACTACGATCGGCACGGGCTTCTGTCCTTGCTCGGCGGCCAGTCCGAACACACGTCAGGACCGCGTGCCCACCGCGTCCCGACGCGCCATCAGGCAGTCACGCACCCGACAACGTGACAACGCCCCGCCGAGTACGAGGCCGCCCTCGCGGCCTGACCACCACACCACCGGTGTCCGTCAGTGCCTGTTCTTGAACCTTCTTCCGGGCTGGTCAGGGTCCGTTTCGGCGCTCCGGGCGGGAGGGCCTGCCGTTCGGTGAACAGTCACCGTGACCGCTCGCCGAACGGCTCATCGGTCGGGATGGCCACGAGCTGCCGCGGACGAAGCGGCCGGTCCGGGGCTACGCGGACCGGCCGCTTCACAGCGAGGGCCGGCACAGTGGTGGTCGCTGTCCTGCTTGCGTGCCGCGGAGGTCTGGCGACTGGCGGTGCCGCACAGGCCGGGTCAGTTGAAGGCCGTGGCCACAGCGTCCGAGAGCCGGTTCAGTATGTCCCGCGAGAGTCGCACCGAGCCGGTGAACGAGAGGAAGCCGTGAACGGCTCCCTCGACCGGGAGGTGCTGGACCGGCACGCCTGCGTCGGCCAGCTTGCGGGCGTAGCGGTCGCCCTGGTCGCGCAGGGGGTCGTTCTCGGCGGTGACGATGACGGCGGGAGCGAGTCCAGCCGGTTCGTCGGAGCGCGCCGGCGAGACCCGCGGGTCGGCGCCCTGGTCCGGGGTGCTGAGGTAGGCGCCCCAGAACCACTCGAGGTAGGAACGGGAAAGAACCGGTCCCGCCATGTTCTCGTACATCGAAGGGCTGTCGTCGAACCGGTCGACCGCCGGGTAGGCGAGCACCTGGAGCGCGATGCGAGGTCCCCCGCGGCGCAGGGAGTCCTGTGCGAGAACCGCGGCGAGGTTGCCGCCGGCGCTCTCGCCGAACACGGCGATGCGCTCTCCGTCGCCCCCGAAGCCGGCGGCGTTGTCCGCGACCCAGGTCAGTGCGGCGTAGGCGTCGTCGACCGCGGCCGGGAAGCGGTGCTCGGGTGCCAGCCGGTAGTCGACGGAGACCACGATCGTGCCGGAGCGGCCGGCCACGGTGCGGGCGATGTTGTCCTGGGTGTCCAGGTCACCGAAGACCCACCCGCCGCCGTGGAAGAAGAGCGTCACGGGCAGGGGCCCGGCGTTCGGCTCGGTGACGGGCCGGTAGATACGGACGGGTATGCCGCGGCCGTCGGCGACGGCCGTGGTGTCCCGGACGTCGGCGACCGGTACGGGAGCACCGGCCAGGCCGCCGAAGGCGCGCCCGAACGCGCGGTTCTCCTCCACCGTCAGAGTCTCGGGCGCGGGTCCGCCTTCTGCGGTCACTTGCTTGAGCAGGGTCTCGATCTGCGGGTCGAGGGACATGGCGCTCACCTATCCGAAGGAACGGCCGTCCGGTGTGGAATGACCTTTCCAGGATCATCGGCGGCGCAAAGTTGGAATGTCAATTCCAACTCTCTCCTCGGCAGGCGTCAGTGAGCTCCTCGAGTTGGTCGGCGAGACGGTGGTCGGGGTGGTGGAAGGGGGCGCCGGCCAGTTCCTCTTCGACCCTGAGGCGTTCCACTGCTTCGCGCAGGGCCAGAGCGGGGTGCGGCAGGCGGCGGGTGGGCCAGGGGTTGGTGGGGGTGAGGTGGATGTCGTCGTCGAGGTGGAGGGCCTGGTGGGCCCAGTGGTCGGCGTCGCGCAGTTCGCCGCGCAGTAGGTGGTGGAGGTGAAGGCAGTAGGCGGCGGTGGCGTTGTCGGCGCCGGCGGCGAACTGCCACCACCACAGGGCGCTCTCGGGTTCCTGGGCAAGGTTGAGCAGGCAGCCGAAGTACAGGGCGCCGTCGGCGTCGTAGGGGACGTCGGCGATGCGGGCGAGGTGTCCGGCGGCGTCGGTGCGGCGGATGAGTTCGCTGGAGAGGGCTGTCAGGGCCGATTGAGCCTCGTCGAGGGCGGTGGGGTAGTAGCCCTCGGGAGCGGGGCGGGCGCCGAACATGAGGGTGGCGGTGACGTCGCGGACGATCTCCTGCTGCAGGGTGTCGAGGCCGGCGTCGGTGACCATGTCCGCGAGGGCGGTCTGGTCGAGGTAGTCGTCGATGCTGCGTGGCACGGTGTTACTCCTTCTCCTCGTCGTCACCCAGGTCTATGCCGAGTTTGGCGGCGATGCGCTTGCGGGCCAGGCGGCGGTGGGTGCGGGCGGTGGCCGGGGCGATGCCCATGGTGTTGGCGGCCTGTTTGCAGGAGTAGCCGAGGACGTATTGGAGGATGATCACGTCGAACTGGCGTTCCGGCAGGGTGGCGATGGCGGTGTAGAGACCGAGGGGGGACTCTATGGCCGCCAGCTGCGTGCGCATGCGTTCCAGCGTGGCACGGACGGCGTCGTGGACGGCGGTGGTTCGCGCGGTTCCGGCGGGAGCGGTGCTGCGTCCGTCGGCGGCGGGGCCGAGGTTCATGCGCAGGTGGAGTTCGACGCGCATCTTCAGCAGGCGCCAGGCGTAGGCCTCCGGTCCGCCGTCCTCGAGCAGGACGACGGCCCAGTTCAGGGCGAGGTGGCTGTAGAGGCGGCGCACGACCTGCTGGGCGGCCTTCATGTCGCCCAGCACGGTGGCGGCGTAGCGCAGCTGCGGCCGGGCGTACATGCGATAGAAGGCGTCAAGGTCGGACGGCATCTCGTAGTGGACGCCCTGCAGCGAGTTCAGTTCTCGGGGCTGGGCGGGGAGGGCGTCGGGGACGTTGCTGTCCTCGGGGAGGGTGTAGGGGGCGTTGTTGTCCTCGGGGATGGCCATCGTCATGCCTCCTCGTCCCGGACGGTCCCTGCGGTGAGGGCCTCGGTGGCCGCAGTGCGCGCCGGCTGTGTGCTCAGCAGCTCGGCGACGCCGACACGGGCTCCGGCGCGCAGCATCCGGCGCAGTCCAGCGGCGACGTCGGGGAGGAAGACACGCGCGGCAGTGGCGGCCGCCAGCAGCGCGAGCAGATCGTTCACGGTCATCGGGACCTGGTCCTCTCCTGCCAACGCGGCATCAACTCCTTTTGTGCAATGGGGAGATGACGCTGCGGAGGACACCGCTCTGGGTCCTCGGCTGCAGGATTTCCGATGAGAGGGGCCAAACGCGCATGCCCTTCCCGACCATTTTTTTACGACCCGTGATCGCTTCACCACGCACAGGCATAGACCACGGCGTTAAGTTACCGCTTAGGCACCACGTGCGAGCTGCGGGAACGTATGCCTCAGGCCGCACGGAGCCATTCATTCCCGCCGTTCCGGACATGTGGCCGAATTCTCGAACATGTGATGGGTATCACATGGGCAGAACGTTTCCGGAGCTGAACAAGTCGGTCGCCGTGCCCGTATGACAGCGGGCGGGACGTGTCCCAGCCGCACCCCAGCACACCGGGGACGAGTACGCCTTCGCCGCCTTGCCGCTGCCCCACGGCCCGTCACGCCTGTCGGCGCAGGGGGTCTCCGGCAGGTCGTGTCCGGCGGCCCGCGACCTCTGGGACACCGCACGGTGTCGAAGAAGGCGCCTTGACGACGCCCCGAGGGGGGTGGGGTGTCGTCGACCCGCCCCGCCCGGGATGCGGCGGCCGAGGTGAGCGCCGAAGGTTGGTCACATGGCGATCGTCGTGCTGCGCGAGCTGCGCAAGGAACTGTCCGAGGACTTCGACCCGGGCGATCCGGTTGCGCGGGTCGAGGCGGTACACGCGGCACCAGTCGATCCCGACACCTCCGGCGACGTGGGCGACCGGACGTTCTGCGGTAAGCCGACCCTGGACATGGAGCGGGTGAACTACCGGCCCGCGGGACCGGGCGCATCGTGGTCGCCGCCCGGCATGAGGCGTTGGGAGTGTTCCGACTGCGCCAACGCACTCTGTTCGCTGTAGTTCTCCGAGGCGGACGAGGGGCCCGTACCGGCCTCCCAAGGGACCTGGGGTACGCGGAAGGGCCCGCCGGGCCTTCGTGGGCCGGGACTCGATGACCGGGCTTGGCCGACTCGGCGCCGGGGTCGCTGTGCGGCCGCGGTGCCGCACCCGCGCGTGCCCGGTCCCACGGGATGTCGACCACGGCGTCCGGCGCCTGCTCGTACTTCAGCGCGTCCCGCTTCATCGCCCTTCCCCCTCCCGGCACTCGGCACCGAGCCGGGGCAAAGCCCAAGCGTCCTGTACGAGAACGGGTGGAGGTGCACGTCAGATTCACGACATGAAGTTGTGAACTTAGTGCACAAATTGCATACTGGGTCAGGGGTGGTGCCACCGGGCACCTTGTCGGACTTGACCAAAGGAGCGGACTGCGTCCGTATCCGTACGGTGAGCCGCTCTCGTCCGTAACGTCCTTGGGGTTCACCATGCGTATCACTTGCACATCGGCAGTCGCCGCACTGCTGCTCGCCGCACTCACCGCCTGCGGTCCGACCGCCGACACCGGTACGGACACCGAGTCCGGGACCCCCACCCCCAAGGCGTCTGCCGCCGGCGAGGCGGCCGAGGAGCCCTCGGCCGACGCCAAGTCCTCCGGGACGCTGCCGGACATGGTCGGCAAGGGCCTGCAGAGCGCCCAGGACGAGGCGCAGGCCGCCGGCTTCCACCTCCTCACGTCCCACGACGCGCTCGGCCGGGGCCGCAACCAGATCCTGGACCGGGGCTGGAAGGTCTGCTCCCAGACGCCTGAGCCCGGCACACACGCGACGGACACGGAGGTCGACTTCGGCACCGTCAAGCTCGAGGAGAGCTGTCCCGAGGGCGGTGACCAGGGCGAGCCCGAGGAGGCCGGCTCCACCATGCCGGACTTCACGGGGAAGTCCGTCAAGGTCGCCCGGCAGGCGCTCGACGGCTCCACCGGCATCACGGTCGACGACGTCTCCGGCCAGGACCGGATGGTGCTCGTCGAGTCGAACTGGCAGGTCTGCTCGACCGCCCCGGCGGCCGGGGAGCGGCTCGACGGACAGCCGGTGACGATCGGGGCCGTCAAGTTCGGCGAGAGCTGCTGACGCAGGCGGACTTGGGTGCACTTGCAAGCCGGCGCCGTCAGCCCGAGCCGAGTTCTCAGATTTCCTCGACCACTTGGCCTGAGGGCCTTTGCGGATGACTACGGTTCGGTCAGGTGATGGTTCAGTTGCCGGAGCCGACGATGGCGGTGACGCGGATCTCCACGCGCATGGCGGCGAGGCCGAGGACCGTGACGCCGGTCTCGGTCCAGATCGGCGCGCGGCCGTCGAGGCGACGGCGGAACTGCTCGGCCATGACCCTGTTGTGGTCGTCGCCGATGGCGTCATCTCCCGGCGCGACCTTGTGGTAGGAGTTGACGTGGATGACGTCCTTCCATGTCGCGCCGACCGAGGCGAGCGTGCGCTCCACGTTGTCGAAAGCCTGGATGATCTCGTCTTCCAGCGAGTCGGGGATGACCAGGTCGTCATCCACCCCGGCCTGGCCGGAGATCTCGACCCGGTCGCCGACGCGGACGGCCCCGCTGTAGCCGAGGGCCTCGTGCAGCTTCTCGCCGTAGCCCGGAGTGATGCCGAAGGTGACGGTGCTCATGATGCTTCCTTTTCCCGTCCATGGGGGGTGCGCTTCCTCTTGCGTGAGTTCACACGTAAAGTGAAGCTAGCACGGAATGACTTCAAGCGTAAAGTGATGGCGGATTTCGCCGGAAGGGCGGGAAGATCCATGAGCAACACGGAAGGGCCCATGAGCGGCGCGGGCGAACACGAGGACAATGAGGAGCTGCGATGGCTCGACGAGCAGGAGAAGGCGGCGTGGACGGGGCTGATCTCCCTCGTCCTGCTGCTGCCCGGCAAGCTGGAGTCGCCGCTGCGGCAGGAACACGGCCTCACCCTGTTCGAGTACCTCGTGCTCAGCCACCTCTCCGAGGCCCCGCAGCGCAAGCTGCGGATGGGAGAACTCGCCTTCCTCGCCAGCGGGTCGCTCTCCCGCCTGTCCAACGTCGTCAAACGCTGTGAACAGCGCGGCTGGGTCGTACGGACACCCGACCCGGCCGACGGCCGTTACACCCTCGCCGAACTCACCGACGCCGGCTTCGACATCGTGCACCAAGCAGCGCCCACACACCTGCGCGCCGTACGCCGCGTCGCCCTCGACTCGCTCAACACGACCGACCAGAAGGCCCTCGCCCGCATCGCACAAAAGCTCCGCATCGTCCCCGACGACTTCGGCTGACAGCCGTCCCGCGCGACGACCCGGGACGAGCGCACCCAGGGCGGAACCGTCAGGCGTTTCGGCATCGGAGTTCGGCCGGAGGCTCGCATGCTCTACGAACAAGTCAGTGGCGATCACGGAACTGGCGGAGCGGGCGGAACACCCTGCGCTCTCGGCAATACCTTCGAACCACCCCGCCAGAGGCCATAACGCCCAGCATCCTGACGGTCGGACACCCTGGTTGGCCGGAGCAAGACGCTGCCCGTGCGTCCAGCGGCTGCTCCGCATCCCCGGCCGAACCGTCCACCGCGCCTCCCACACCTTCGTGACGAAGCTCGGTGTGCCGCTCCGGCTACCCTCCCTGCATGGAGCAGGACCATCCCCTCGTCCATGACGTCTTCCCCGACCTTGTCGCCGAGTTGACCACCCTCTTGGAAGACGAGAGAGAGCATGAGCCGGCCATCGTCGTGCGGGATGTCCGTCTGGTCGCCATGTGCGACTGCGGCGACGACTTCTGTCAGAGCATCCGCACGGCGGCGCACCCGAAGGGCAAGCCGTACGGCGAGGGCCACCGGTGCGTACCGCTCTCGCCTTCGGAGGGCATGCTGGTCCTCGATGTCGTGGACGGCCGGATCATGTGCATCGAGATACTGGACCGGGCGCCCATGCGCCGTTTGAAGCCCTGACACCCGCCCCCTGCCGCGGAGCGGTCCTACCGGGGCCGTCAGCGGAACGCGGCGACGTTGTCCGCGGCCCACTGCCGGAAGGGCCGGGCAGGGGAGCCGGTGACACGCGGAACCGTGTCGTGCACCGTGAGCAGTTCGTCGTTGACGTCCCCGCCCATCAGGTCGAGCACCGCGTGCGCGGTCTGCTCTCCCATGAAGGGCGCCATCTGCCGGTGCGCCTCTTCCCGGCTGATCTCCTCGACGGACACCTCATGTCCCAGGGCCGTCCCGATCGCCCGGGCCTGCTGCCGGGGCGTGATCCGTTCCGGTCCGGTCAGTGGGTACGTCCGTCCGTGGTGCCCTTGCTCGGTCAGCGCCGCCCGGGCCACCGCCGCGATGTCGGCGGGGTGGACGGCGGGAAGCCCGATGTCCGCATAGGGCACCCGGATCGACCGGTGCTTCCGGATCGACTCCGCCCACCACAGGGCGTTCGACGTGAACTGTGTCGGGCGCAGGATCGTCCAGCTCATCCCGCTGTCCTGGAGCAGCCGCTCGACGGCCAGGTTCTCGGCGGCGGCGGACAGGTGCGGATGGGTCCGCACCGTGATGGAGGACACGAGCACCACGTGCTCCACACCCGCCTGTCGGGCGGCCGTGAGAACGTCCGCGTCCGCGCCCATCCCCGGCACGAGGAACAGGGAACGCACTCCGTCCAGCGCCGGCTTCAGCGAGGCGGGCCGGGCGAGGTCACCCTCCACGGCTTCGACTCCGTCAGGGAACGGGGCTCGGGCGGTGTCGCGGGTCAGGCCTCGCACGGGTGAGGCGCCGGACCCGTGCAACTGCCGCACCAGAGCGCTTCCGATGTTTCCGGTGGCACCCGTCACGAGGATCATCGTTGTCTTCTCCCGCCGTCGGCCGGTGATCATGTCTGCCGCACGCTAGGACCTCAACCGGGATTCAGGTCAAGCAGAGGGCCCGCAGCCGAGGCCGGCAAGGTGAGAAACCTCGGGCGGCGCGGGCCCTCGGAGTCCCCGAGGTGACCCCTCCTGATGCCCCGCCGAGGGATGAGTGATCACTCCGGCATCGCGGTGCGTGAGGCGTGGAGCCTGCCCGTCGCCTGTACCTTCCGAGGACTGCCGGGCAGGTGGTTCACGTCGCGGCAGTGCCGCCCGCCTTCGTCAGGGTGCAGACACCGTCCGTGCAACTGCGTTCCAGACGGCCGCGGGAGACGGTCTGCGCCAGGCCGATCATCCAGCAGGCCGGGCAGCCGCGGAGGGCGACCAGGCCCAGGGGTGCGGCCAGCAGGGTGGCGGGGCCGGCGAAGGGCACCAGGGCGATCGAGCCGATGATCAGGCCGAAGCCCAGAGCACCGCGCAGCAGGTGCCGCGGGACGGAGGCGCCGGCGAAGTCCGTCTCCGCACGGACGGGCTTGCCGGTTTCGGCGGTCTTCATGATTGTGCCTCTCCTTCGGCTGCTTCATCGGTCGCCAGGGCCTGCCGCAGGGCGGCCCGGGCGCGGTGGAGCCTCGATTTCATGGCCGCGTTGCTCAGGCCGAGCGACTGGGCGACGAGACGGCCCGGATACCCCTGGACGTCCCTCATGATCAGCACCTGCCGCTGATCGCGGGGAAGACCACTGACCGCGACGGCGACCCGCTCGGCGTCCAGTCGTCGCAGCACCGAGGTCTCCGCGGAGGGCGCCGGCTCGCCGTCGGCCTCTTCGACGACGGAGGCGGAGGCGGAGGCGAGCAGTCGTAGGTGCCGCAGGCATTCGTTGCGCACGATGCGAAACATCCAGGAGGCCAGGGCGCCGGATGCGCGGAGCGTGCCGATCTTCCGGTAGAGGATGATCAGCGCTTCCTGAGTCGCGTCCTCGGCGTCCTGCGGTGTGGCGCACAGCGACAGCGCGAACCTGCGCACGTGGGGCTGCGACTCCATGATCACAGTGGTCAGCGAGGTGATGTTGCCGTCCTGGGCGGCTTTGACGAGCCGCTCGTCGGGCCAAGGGGAGCTTCGGCTCATGTGCCCTGCCCGTGTCCGGGGATCTGCCGTCGTGACCGGTGCGGATCAACCACGGCCCCGGTTCCTCCGCTTGAGCAACGTCACGCTGCACACGCAGACCAGCAGCACACCGGCCACGGCAATGATCGCGGTCATCATGCTTCGTTCCTCCTGGTATCCGCCGGCCCGCGCGGCCGGTTCACGGATAAGAGGAGGCGGAGGCAGAAAAGGATTCAGCTCCGCTGCGGTCGGCACCGGGGCGGTCAGCCCGTCTGAACAGGACCGTCGGCGAACGCGACCGCCAGGTCCGACTCGATGCGGGCGGCGCAGGCGCGCAGCGCGGGGAGGAGGGTGTCCCTGGTGTGCTCGGGTGGTTCGGGGCCGGCGTGCAGGGCGATGTTGACGGCTCCGACGGCCCGCCCGCTCCGGTCCCGGACCGGTACGGCCAGTGAGCGCAGGCCCGCCTCCAACTCCTGCTCGACCAAGGCGTGTTCCTCGCGGGCGGCCCGGTCCAGCTCGGCGCCGAGCGCGTCGGGCGAGGTGAGCGTGCGCGGGGTCAGGGCCTGAGGGTGCGAGGCGTCGACGCGTTTTTGCCGGTCCGCCTCGGGCAGGTCCGCCAGCAGGACCCGGCCCATGGAGGTGACGTACGCGGGCAGCCGCGTGCCGGGCATGATCCGGGCGCTGGTGATCTGCTGGGCGGCGGCCCGGGCCACGTAGTGGACCTCGATGCCGTCGAGGACCGCCAGGGAGGCCGACTCCCTTACCCGTCCGGCCAGTTCGGTCAGATGGGGCTGGGCGATGTCGGCGAGGGTGAGGGTGGACAGCCGTGCGTAGCCGAGCTCCAGGACGTGCGGGGACGGCAGGAAACGGCGGCCGTGCTGTTCCACGTAGCCCAGTTGACGAAGCGTCAGCAAATTGCGGCGGGTGCTGGGATACGAGAGCCCGGACGCCTCGGCGGCCTCGGCGAGGGTGAGTCCGCCGCACCGCCGGCCGAGCACGGTCAGGACGGCGAGGCCCCTGGCCAGCGCCTGCAGGAAGGACGGTCCCAGTTCGGGCTTGGCGTCGGCGTAGGCGGGGACGGCGGGCGGTGCGGCGGCCGCCGTCGAGGCGCCGTACAGCGCGTCCGCGATGTGCCGGGCCTCCTCCGTCATCGTGGCCAGCGCGTGCGCGCGCAGTTCCTCGCCGCTGTGGCGGCTGGTGTGCGCGAGCACGCTGATCGCGCAGACGGGCCGGCCGTCCGGGTCGCGCACCGGGACCGCCACCGCGACCAGGCCGGGGGCGACCAGTTGGTCGTCCAGCGCCCAGCCGTCCGCGTCGGCCGCCGCGGTCCAGGCGGCGAAGTCGGCCTCCGTCCGCTCGGGGACGGGAGCGGTGCGGCGTGCGGGAACGGCCGGGAAGGTCTCGTCGAGGGGGTCGGCGGCACGACGGGCCCGCCACGCCTCATACGTCTCGGGCTGCCATCCGGGGGCGAGCACGGCACCGGCCGCGCAGCGCTCGGCGGGCAGCAGGTCGCCGACGCGGAAGCCCAGGGGGATCACCCGGCCGGGCGGGACGGCCTTGCCGACGATGCGCGCGTCGCAGCCGTCGGGGACGATCGCCGAGACCGACTCGTCGAGGATGCGGGCCAGCCGCTCCAGACTCGGCCGCAGCGCGCGGGACATGCCGCTCGCGTGCAGGTAGGCGTTGCCGAACTCCATCAGGCGCGGGGCGGGCACGAGGTCCCGTCCCACGGTGCGCAGATAGTCGAGGTGGGTCAGGGTCGCGGCGATCCGGTCGACGGTCGAACGCGCCAGGCCGGTCGCGCGGGCGAGGTCGCCCGGGCGGACGGAGTGGGCGGCGTCGGCCACGATCCGCAGCACGGCCAGTCCACGCTCCAGCGGGCCGGCGGCTTCCGCCGGGAGGTCCGCAGGCGCCTTTGGTGCCGTCCTCGAAACGCCCGGCGCCATGGCACTTCCTCCTGTATGTCGGCTTCCCGGCGCATGAGGCCGTACCCGTCTCCGGAAGAACGGTACCGGCCATTGACAGCGTCCCGGCGATCGCACACACTCGGCGCACTCGGTCAATGAAATTGAGTTCACTCAGCGAAAAAACAGTGGTCCGGTGTGCTGCGGGACGCATCCGCCGGGCCGCCCCTTCCCCTGATGAGGACTCCCATGAGCACTTCCTGTTCCTCGTCGAGGGCGCCGCGCTCGCCGCGGTGTTCACCGCGGTGGCGCTGCTGATGGCCAGGCCCGCCCTCGGGGCGCTGATCCCGGCGGCCATCGGCGTCGGCGTAGGCGTGGTCATCGCGACCCTGGGCACCGTGACCGGCGCCAGCATCAACCCGGCGCGCGCCTTCGGCCCGGCCCTGCTCTCCGGCACGTACGAGCACTTCTGGAACTACATGATCGCGCCGGTGGTCGCCCCGGCCCTCGTCGGCCTCGCCCACCGCGCCCTGCGCACCCGCCGGGCCACCGCCCCCGCACCCACGCCCGCCGAGGCCTGAGCCCCCACCTCCCCCTCTTCCACAGGAGCACTTCTTGTCCATCTCCCGAGGACTGATCATCAACGGCCAGGAGGTCCCCGCCTCCTCCGGTCGCACCACGACCGACACCAGCCCCTGGACCGGCGCCGTCTGCGCGGAGGTCGCCGCGGGCACCCCGGACGACGTACGCCGTGCCGTGGACGCCGCCGACGCCGCGTTCGAGGCGTGGGCCGCGACCAAGCCGGCCGAACGCCGCCGCGTCTTCCTGCGCGCCGCGCAGCTGATGTCCGAGCGCACCGAGGAGGTCGTACGGCTGATGGCCACGGAGGTCGGCGGCGTCGCCCCCTGGGCGGGCTTCAACGCCCACCTGGCCGCCGACATCCTGCTGGAGGCCGCGGCCGAGGTCAGCCGCCCGACCGGCCAGATCCTCGCCACCAATGCCGACGGCGTCCACTCCACACAGGTGCGGGTGCCCAAGGGGGTGATCGCCGCGATCTCGCCATGGAACGCGCCGGTCATCCTCGGCGTCCGCGCGGTGGCGATACCCATCGCGACGGGCAACACCGTGGTGATGAAGCCCAGCGAGGACGCGCCCATCGCCTGTGGCCTGCTGATCTCGGACGTCCTGCACGAGGCCGGACTGCCCGCGGGCGTGCTCAACGTCGTCACCAACGACCGCGCCGACGCGGCCGAGGTGGTCTCCGCGCTGATCGCCGACCCCCGGGTGCGGATGGTCAACTTCACCGGCTCCACGGAGGTCGGCCGCACCATCGGCGTCCAGGCCGCCCGGCACCTCAAGCCCGCCGTCCTCGAACTCGGCGGCAAGAACGCCCTGTTGGTACTGGAGGACGCGGACGTCGACTACGCGGTGGACGCCGCGGTCTTCGGCTCCTTCATGAACGCGGGCCAGATCTGCATGTGTGTGGACCGGGTCGTCGTCCACCGGACGGTCGCCGACGAGTTCACCGCCAAGTTCGCCGCCCGTGTCGGGGCACTGCCCTGCGGCGACCCGAGCGACCCGGCCACGGCGGTCGGCCCGGTCGTGAACGAGGCCGCCGCCCGCCGGGTCGCGTCACTCGTCGCGGACGCGGTCTCCCAAGGTGCCGAACTGGCCGCGGGCACCGGCGAGATCGAGGAACCGGGCACCCTGATCCGCCCGGTCGTCCTCACCGGGGTCACCAAGGACATGAAGATCTACTACGACGAGATCTTCGGCCCGGCGACCGTCGTCCACGTCGTCGACAGCGCCGACGAGGCCGTCGCGCTCGCCAACGACACCCCGTACGGACTCACCGCGGGCGTCATCACCGAGAACCTGGCCAAGGGCCTGGAGGTCGCCGGCCGACTGCGCACCGGCATCGTCCACGTCAACGACCAGTCCATCGCCGACGAACCGCAGGCGCCCTTCGGCGGCGTGAAGAGCTCCGGCTACGGCCGCTTCGGCGGCCAGGCCGGCGCCGAGGCCTTCACCGACACGCGCTGGGTCACGGCGCAGGCCAGGGGCCACGCGCACTTCCCGATCTGACGGACGGGCGCCCGGTCGGCGGATTCACCGGCCGGGCGGGCGCGCACGCGGGATCAGCGGAGCGTGGTGGGGTCGAGGACCTGGTCGGGCGGCGGCGGGGTGGTGTCGACGGGTTTGCCGTGGTCGGTGAAGGTGAGGTCCACGGGCACATCACCGCCTGTGGCCGTGGACCGTAGACGCAGGAGGTAGGGCTTGCCCTCCTTGGCGATGTAGGCGGTCGTGGTCTCGGTCGTGGTTCTTTCGGCGAGCACGGCGACCGGACGGCCGCCCACGGTGGCATCGGCCTCGCGGGTGGCGCTTCCGCCGGACATGGGGTCCAGAGTTCCGATCACGTCGTCGAAGCCGTCGCATATGCGCCCATAAGTCTGCGACATCATTTTGGGAGGCTTGATCCAGCGGCCCTTGAAGTGGGTGACCATCTCCTCGGTCTGCGCGGCTGTCATCCCGCGGCTGAAGGTGGCCCGCCAGTAGTCCTCCTCGGCCTTGACGTGGACGAGGGAACCCTTCTTGATGATGCGCATGGTGCCCAGGGAGAAGCCCACCGTGCCGTTGCAGGAGCCGTGGACGTCCATGGCCAGGTCGACCTCCATCCGTTGGCCGTCGCTTTCGACCTTGCCGGTGAAGCGCATGCTGGTGGTGTTCCTGACGGTTTCCCGGGCCTGACCGTCGATCTGTTCGGGCGTCATGGTGTCGAACGCGTGTGCCGTCCCGGTCGCCGACGCGGTGCTCTTCGTGCCGGCCCCGGTACTGTCCGGGCCGCAGCCGGTGATGATCACGGTGGTGGCGGCGCACAGTAACGCGGTGGCGGCGCGGTGGGTGATGCGGTGCTTCACGTGCGGGTTTCCCTCCCCTGCTGAACTTCGCTGACTGTATGCGATCAAGGCACGGCACGTGTGGGGAACTGCCCGGGGTCCAAGAACTCCTGTCGAGCCCCCTCAGACGTCGCCGGCAGACGAGTGTGGTGATCCTCCACAACGCCCTGGACGTCGCGGAGATCGTGCGTCAGTTCCAAGAGGAAGGCCGCGCCACCGGTCCCGAGGACCTGGCCCACATCTCGCCGTACCCGACCGAGCACATCCGCCGCTTCGGTGAATACTCCCCCCACGGAATAGGCATCCAGCCCGCTGCGCGGCGACGGGCCGCCTGCACCGGACGGACTACGGCCAGGTGGCGTGACCCGCCTGGACCGGATCACAGAGCCTTGGTCGGGCACGGCCGACCTGACAAGGCACAACAGGGCGTACACGGGGCCGCGGTCCTGGGCTGCCGGGTGCGCGATGCCACCCGTGAACGCGTGCCGACAGGCCGGGCGCCGCCGAACCGCCGGGCGATTACGGTGGCCCGGCAGCACATCCGCCGGGCCACCGTCCGCTCAGCGGGTGCCGGTTCGCTTTTCGAGGCGGGTTCCGTTGCGAAGAGTGATCGACATCAGGTCGCTGGGGCCCTCCAGTTCCAGGCGATGCCAGCGACCGCGGGGGACGATCACGGCGGTGCCTTCCCGCAACTGCACCATCTCCCCGGCGTCACCGGGCCCGTCGGGACGGAAGTGGAGACGAACACCGCCGGCCAGGCAGCACACGGCCTCCTCGGCCTCCGGGTGCATCTCCCAGTGGTCGGCGTGAACGTCGGCGTCGGTCTCCACGTGGAACGTGGCGATCTGCCAGGCGCCGGAGCCGCCGTTCGTCATCTGCCGTTCGGCGGCTCGGACGTCGCCGTCGGGGTGGAAGTGCAGCGCCGAGGCGAACAGGTCGACAGTGGTGGTCTTCATGACGGTGTTCCTTCCAGCTGGTTCTCTGCGGGGTCGGTGGGGCGCGGGAGAGGTGCGACGGCCCGGCGGCGCGGCAGCACACCGATCGCCACGACCGCCGCGAGCACGAAAACGGCGGCGGCGATGGCCAGGCCCAGGGCGTAGCCGTCGTTGAGCGCGGCGGGGTCGGTGGCTGTGCCGGTGTGGTGCGCGGCAACGGTGGCCAGGGCGGCCAGGCCGATGGAGCCGCCGAGTTGGCGGGAGCTGTTCATGAGGCCGGAGGCCATGCCGGCCTCACGCGGAGCGACACCGGTGGTCGCGGCGGCGGCGACCGGGGCCAGGACCAGTCCGGCGCCGATGCTGGTGACGAGGGAAGGGCCGAGCACGTCGGTGAGGAAGCTGCCGTCGGGGCTGATGAGGGCGAACCAGGCCAGGCCCGCGGTGGCCAGCAGGGCGCCGGGCACCAGGGACGCGCGGGGGGTGCGTGCCGCGGTGATGCGGGTCGCGACGACGGTTCCCGCGACGAGGCCCAGGGAGAAGGGCAGAAATGCGGTGCCGGTCGCCGCGGCACTCATGCCCAGGACCTGCTGCATGTACAGGGAGACGAAGTAGAACGCCGCGAACTGCCCGGCCGCGGCCAGGAACACCAGCACATTCGCGCCGGCGACCCAGCGGCTGCGCAGTAAGCCGAGGCGCAGCAGCGGTGCGTCGGCCCTCGACTCCGCGAAGACGAAGGCGGCCAGCAGCACGGCCGCGGCAGCGAGGGTCGCCCACGTGACCTGGGAGTCCCAGCCCAGGGTGTCGGTGCGGACGACGCCGAGCACCAGCAGCCCGACTCCGCCGGTCGCCAGGACGGCGCCCAGCGTGTCCAGCCTTTCGCGCCGGGCGGGTGCTGTTCCGGCGGGCACCCCTGCGGGGACGAGCGCGAGAGCCGCCACGACGATGGGCAGGTTGATCAGCATGACCCAGCGCCAGCCCGCGTATTCGGTCAGCAGCCCACCTGCCAGCACGCCCAGCGCGCCACCTGCGGCGTTCACCGCGCTCCACACTCCGAGCGCGCGGACGCGCCGGGGGCCTTCGACGAAGGTGGTGGTGAGCATCGCCAGTGCGGCCGGTGCAGTTGCGGCGGCGCCCAGGCCCTGCCCGGCGCGTGCGGCGATCAGCTGCCAGGGCGTCTGGGCCAGCCCGCCCGCCAGCGAGCACAGCCCGAAGACGGTCATCCCCAGCACGAACATCCGACGCCGGCCGTACAGGTCGCAAGCGCGGCCCCCTAACAGCAGGAACCCGCCGAACGTGAGCGCGTACACGTGCACGACCCACGACAGGTCGAGTGGTGCGAATCCCAGCGCGGTGCGGATCGCGGGCAACGCGACGTTGACCACGGCCATGTCCAGGGCGACGACGAATTGGGCGACGGCGGCTGCCGCCAGCACCACGCTTGGCCTCTCCCGAGAGTTTTTATACATGTAAGAAAAGTTAGCGTCAGGGGTGGCCGTTGTCGACACCTGGGGGATGATGGGGGGCATGCCGCAACCGTCCGCACCACGCAGAACCCTGGGCCGGCCTCCCCGTATCTCTCGCGAGGAGATCATCGAGACAGCCCGCCGGATCGTGACCGAGGAAGGCGTGGACCGACTGACCATGCGGCGGCTGGCCACCGAGGTCGGCAGCACGCCGATGGCGCTCTACCACCACGTCCGCGACAAGGAAGAACTGCTCGTCCTCCTGCTGGACGACTACGCCGCACGGACACTGCGCCGATTCGAATCGCCGGCCCACCCCCGTGAGCGGGTCGTCGCCGCCGCCACCGCGATCCACGAGGCGCTCGCCGCCTGCCCCTGGATCGTGGAGGTACTGACCGCCGACGACCTGATGTCCACATCCGCGCTGTGGTTCGTCGAGCAGATCGTCGACGGCCTGGTTGAATGCGGCCTTTCCCTCGACCGGGCCGTGCACGGCTACCGTTCGATCTGGTACTACACCGCCGGAGAGATCGTGGTCAGGACAACAGCGGCCCGGCGGCGCGCAGGCGATGACCGCACGACCTACCGGGAGCAGGTCTTCGCCGATCTCGACCCGAGCGAGCTGCCCCGCTTGGCGCGGGTCGCGGGCCGCTGGGCGCCGCTGACCGCCGAGGACACCTACCAGGACGGGCTCCGGGCCCTGGTGGACGGCCTTCTCGTCAGCCGCTGACGACTTGCCGCCGCCGATCTGCCTGACTCCAGCCGTCCCGGCACAGCGCAAGGCCCGCCGCGATTACGAGAACCGCGTCAACGCCCTACCTGCCTGACGCTTCCGCTGAGCCCATAAGCGGTCAAGATCATCGCGTGGCGGGTTTCCGGCACATCCAGTTTCATGCCCCGTCCAGGGCCGGGCCCGGCTTCCGGTCCGTCGTGATCGAACCCGATCTCGCCGGACACCTGGATCACGCCGAGGCCGAGCTGTGGACGCCGTACGGCCCGGTCCGCGTCGACTGGACCGTCACCGGCGACACGGCGGTGATCCGCGTCGGCATCCCGCACGGCGTGGAGGCCGCCCTCGTCGTGGGCGGACACTCCACACCGCTCGCCCCCGGCACCCACGACCTCCGCAGGCCGTGCCCACCGCGGGCGGTCACCCGGCGGCGGCCAGGCGTCGTCGCAGCTCCTCCTCCGAGACGTCCTCCAGGTGAGTCAGGAAGACCCACATGTGGCCCGACGGATCCTTGAGGACGACGGTGCGGTCACCGTGGAACATGTCGGTCGGCGGCTGGAGGATCTCGGCGCCGGCCGCCTCCGCGCGCTCCGCCAGACTGTCGACGTCCGGCACGAAGACGTGCAGCGTGACGGAGGTGCCCCCGCCGAGCGAGGCCGGCGCGGCGAAGGAGCCCGCCTCCGCCTCGTCCACGCTCGCGTCGCCCAGCATCAGCACCGACCGCCCGACGGTGATCTCGGCGTGCAGGATCCCGCCGCCGGGAGCGTCGACCCTGAAGTCCTCACGGGCGCCGAACGCCCGCCGGTAGAAGTCGATCGCCGCGGCGGCGTCGTCGACCATGATGTGCGGGATCACGGCATAGCGGTAACGGTCGGGGATCTCGATGCCGTCTGTGCGTTCGGCCATGACGAACCTCCTCGAAGAGCACCGCCGGACGGTCCCCGCGGCTGCGCGACGAACGTAGGAGCTCAAGTCCGGTTCAGGTCAAGCGCCGACGCCGCCCTCGAACACCTCGGGCGCCGCCGCGCGGTCCGGCCGGACGGCCTCGCGCCGGCCGTGGAGCGGGGGCGGCGCCGGCGGCTCAGGGGCGGTTCGTCAGATAGCCGCCCATGGAGGTGAAGTACTCGGTCGCGGGCAGCTCCCGGCCGTCCTCGGACCGTACGCGGGTGAGGGCGAGGCCGTGGTTGCGGCCGGTGCGGGCGTCGGCGCCGGCGACGATCACCACGCCGTCCCCCTCGCGGTAGAAGACGCGGCCGGGTGTGCCGCCGTACCGCCCCTCGGAGACGACGGCGGCCAGGACCTCGAGCCGCTTGCCCCTGTGGAAGGTGAAGGCGCTGGGGTACGGCTCGGACTGGGCGCGGACCAGGCGCTCCAGGTCCGCGGCCGGCCACGTCCAGTCGATGCGGCTGTCCTCGATGGACCGCTTGTGGAAGAAGCTCGCCTGCGAGCGGTCCTGCCGGGTGAACTCCGTCCGTCCGGACGCGATCAGGCCGAGGGCGCCGATGGTGACCGGTGCGATGAGGTCGACGGTCTTGTGGAAGAGGTCGGTCGCGGTGTCCGTCGGTCCCACCGGCACCGACTCCTGCCGCACGATGTCGCCGGCGTCGAGTTCGTCGTTCATCATGTGCGCGGTGACGCCCACTTCGGGCTCGCCGTTGATGAGCGCCCAGATCAGCGGGGAGAAGCCGGCGTACTTCGGCAGCAGCGAGTCGTGCACGTTCAGGGTGCCGTGGCGGGGCAGGCCGAAGATGCGCGGGGGGATCCACGTACGCCAGTTGTTGGCCACGATGACGTCCGGGTCGGCCTCCTTGAGGCGGTCGAACAGCTCGTCGTCGTCGGGGCGGTTGCGGATCACGACCGGTACGCCGTTCTCCTCGGCGAGGTCGGCGACCGAGTCGCTCCAGATCTTCTCGTACGCGTGCTCGCTCTTGGGGTGGGTCACGACCAGGACCACGTCGTGCTCGGAGTCCAGGAGGGCTCGCAGGGTGCGGTGCCCCCAGGTCTGGTAGCCGAACATGACGACCCGCATGGGGTTCCTCCTCAGGGCAGGGAATGGCCGTGGCCAGTAAAGCAAGGCTTACCTAAGTGGTCAACGGGGCGTATTCGAAGGCATGTTGACGGCCGACGCGCCCCCGAGGGTCCGTTTTGTCTATGGACAGCTCCGTAAAGATGAGCTTAGCCTTACCTAAGTTCAGGGTGGCTGATCTTCGGCGTGCCCTCACGTCCGTACTTCCCGATGCATGACCAACGGCTGCCTGCCCCCGCACGGCCGCCGCACCGCACGATGGGAGTGACATGGCACAGGCTCGTCCCGGCGACGCCCCTTTGATCCACGACCTCATTGGTATCGGCTTCGGGCCGTCCAACGTGGCCATGGCGATCGCGCTCAGCGAGCACAACGCACGCGTCGGCGGCGAGGAAGCGCTCACCGCGCACTTCTTCGAGCAGCAGCCGCGCTTCGGCTGGCACCGGGGCATGCTCATCGACGACGCGACCATGCAGGTGTCCTTCCTCAAGGACCTGGTGACGCTCCGGAACCCGGCCAGCGAGTTCAGCTTCCTCTGCTACCTCAAGAGCAGGGGACGGCTGATCGACTTCATCAACCACAAGAACCTCTTCCCGCTGCGGGTGGAGTTCCACGACTACTTCGAGTGGGCCGCCGGCCAGGTCGACGACATGGTCTCGTACGGCCACGAGGTCGTCGGCGTCATGCCCGTCGTCCGCGACGGTGCCGTGGAGTACCTGGACGTGACGGTCCGGTCGGGGGAGGGACTCGCGGTCCACCGTGCGCGCAACCTCGTCATCGGCACCGGCCTGCGCCCCCTCGTGCCGGAGGGCGTGGAGCGCGGCGCCCGTGTCTGGCACAACTCCGAACTGCTGTCGAGAGTCGATGAACTGGAGGGGTCTTCACCCTCCCGGTTCGTCGTCGTGGGCGCCGGACAGAGCGCCGCCGAGAACGTCGCCTACCTCCACCGCCGGTTCCCCGACGCCGAGGTCTGCGCCGTCTTCTCCCGCTACGGGTACAGCCCCGCCGACGACAGCAGCTTCGCCAACCGCATCTTCGACCCCGAGGCCGTCGACGAGTTCTTCACCGCGCCGGAGACCGTCAAACGCCGGCTGATGGACTACCACGGCAACACCAACTACTCCGTGGTGGACATCGACCTGATCGACGACCTGTACCGGCAGATGTACCGGGAGAAGGTCCTCGGCACCGAGCGCCTGCGCTTCCTCAACGTCTCCCGGCTCACCGGCGTGGAGGAGACACCGGACAAGGTGCGCGCCACCGTCACCTCCCTCGTCACCGGCGAGGAGACCCTCCTCGACGCCGACGTAGCGGTCTTCGCCACCGGTTACGGCCCCGCCGACCCCGTCGGCCTGCTCGGCGAGGTCGCCGACCGCTGCCTGCGCGACGACGAGGGCCGGGTCCGTGTCGAGCGCGACTACCGCGTCGCGACGGACCCCGGACTGCGCTGCGGGATCTACCTGCAGGGCGGTACGGAGCACACGCACGGCATCACCTCGTCCCTGCTGTCCAACACCGCCATCAGGGTCGGCGAGATCCTGGACTCGCTCCTCGACCGGGGCCGCAAGTCGGCCTCCGACGAGGCCCGGACGGTCGCCGGCGGCACGGGCGACCACGCCCGCCAGGGTTGATCAGAGGGATAACGTACGTCCACATGGGCACGACTGCAGTGGAGCGCCCCGCTTCCAAGGCCACAACACAGGTCCGGAGGCGGCGAGTTGTGGGTCTGGCCACCCTGGTGGGGATTCTCGTGATCGCGGCGGCGGTGTCGCTGGCCGTCGGCGCGCGCGCGTTGAGTCCCGCCGAGGTGTGGCACGGGTTGTCCGCGCCGCCCGATCCCGATCAGCGGCTCACCGAGATCCGGCTCATCGTGCGGACCGTCCGGGTGCCCCGGACGGTGCTCGCGGTCGTGGCGGGCGTCGCCCTCGGGATCGGCGGGGCGCTGATCCAGGGGTACACGCGCAATCCGATCGCCGACACGGGCCTGCTGGGGGTGAACTCCGGCGCCTCGTTCGCCGTGGTGTCGGTGATCGCCCTGTTCGGCCTCTCCGACCCGCTCCAGTACGTCTGGTTCGGCTTCCTGGGGGCGGCGGTCGCCGGTGTCGTGGTGTTCGGGCTGGCGAGCATCGGGCGGGGGGCGGGCAATCCGCTGACCCTCGCACTGGCCGGCCAGGGGGTCACGGTGTTCCTCGCGGCGATGACCACGGCCGTCGCGCTCTCGGACCGGAAGTCCCTGAACGCGCTGCGGTTCTGGAACTCGGGCTCCGTGGCCGGTGTCGGATTCGACGTCATCTGGCCGATGACCGCGTTCATCGCGGCCGGGCTGCTGCTGGCACTGACCACGCTGCCCGCGATCAACCTGCTCAACCTGGGCGACGACGTGGCGCGCGGACTGGGCGTGAACATCGCGCTCAGCCGGACCGTCGGTGTCACCGCCATCACGCTGCTCGCGGGTGCGGCGACGACCGCGTGCGGTCCCATCGCGTTCCTCGGGCTCATGGTCGCCCACGTGGCCCGGTATCTGACCGGGCCCGACTACCGCTGGCTGGTGCCCTGCGCGGGCCTCCTCGGCGCGATCGTCCTCCTGGTCTGCGACATCGTGGGCCGGGTGGTGGTGCGGCCGGGCGAGCTGGACGCGGGTGTCCTCGTCGCTCTCCTGGGAGCGCCGTTCTTCGCCGTCATGGTGTGGCGCGGAAAGTTCAGGAACGCGTGAACGGGACGGATGTGAAGCCACCGGTGGCGCCGGGCGTACGGCTCGGCCCCGTGTCGTTCGTATGGCGGCCCCGGGCCGTCCTCGTCACGGCCCTGCTGGCGGCCGTGAGCCTCCTGCTGTTCTGCGTGTCCATCGGTGTCGGGGACTTCCCGATCGGCCTGCCCCGGGTGATCGCCACGATCCTCGGGCAGGGGGAACGGGTCGACGAGTTCGTGATCATGGACTTGCGGATGCCGCGGGCCCTCGCCGGACTCGTCGTGGGGATCGCGCTGGGGGTCTCCGGGGCGATCACGCAGTCCGTCGCCCGCAATCCGCTGGCCAGTCCGGACGTTCTGGGAATCACCCTGGGCGCGAGCGCGACCGCGGTGTTCCTGGTGACGGTGTCGGGCGGGACTGCCGCGGCGATCACCGACTCCGTGGGACTGTCCACGGCGGCCCTCGTGGGCGGTCTCGGTACCGGTCTTCTGGTGTACTTCCTGGCCTGGCGACGCGGGATCGACGGCTTCCGGCTCATCCTCATCGGCATCTCGGTGAGCGCCGTGATGGAGTCGATCACGACCTGGCTGCTGGTCACGGCCGACATCAGGGACGTGGCCCAGGCCCAGGCCTGGCTGGTCGGCTCCCTGGACAACCGGTCGTGGGACGACGTCATGCCGGCGCTCTGGGGCACGCTCGTTCTTCTGATCGTCGTCACCGGCGCCGCGTTCCAGTTCAAGCCGATGCACCTCGGCGACGACGTCGCCGCGGGCCTGGGAGTCCGTTACTCGGCGGTGCGGGCGGTCCTTCTGCTGTGCGCGGTGCTGCTGGCCGCCATGGCGGTGGGCGCGGCGGGCCCGGTCCCGTTCGTCGCGCTGGTCGCGCCGCAGGTGGCGATGCGACTGGCGCGGTGCCCGACGCCGCCGATGGCCGCCTCCGGCATGGTGGGGGCGCTGCTGCTGATCGGCTCGGACCTGGTCGCGCGCAAGGCACTGCCCGTCAGCCTGCCGGTCGGCGTGGTCACCGCGGCGATCGGCGGCCCCTTCCTCGTCTACCTGCTGGTGCGGGCCAACCGCAGATAGCTGATACAAAGTCAGGCAGACCTGAGTAAGGGGGCCTTGTGGTCGCTCAGTCCATCACCGGAGCCGAGTCCGCGGTCGACGGCGCCGCACGGCTGGCAGCCAGGGGCGTCACGGTCGGCTACGGCGCCCGGACCGTCATCGACGATCTCGACGTGGTGATACCGCCGGGGCGGGTCACCACGATCATCGGCCCCAACGGCTGTGGGAAATCCACCCTGTTGCGGACCCTTTCGCGGCTGCTCAAGCCGGCCAAGGGGTCGGTCGTACTGGACGGCGAGGACATCGCCCGGCTCAGGACCAGGGACGTGGCGAAGAAGCTCGGCCTGCTGCCGCAGGCACCGGTCGCACCGGAGGGGCTGACGGTGGCCGACCTGGTCGCCCGGGGCCGCCATCCGCACCAGAGCTGGCTGCGGCAGTGGTCGTCGGACGACGCCGCCGTCGTGGAGCGCGCGCTGGCCATGACCGGGGTGTCCGACCTCGCCGACCGTCCGGTCGACACGCTGTCCGGCGGACAGCGCCAGCGCGTCTGGATCTCCATGACCCTGGCCCAGGGCACCGACCTGCTGCTCCTCGACGAGCCGACCACCTATCTGGACCTGGCGCACGCGATCGACGTGCTCGACCTGGTGAACGACCTGCACGAGTCGGGGTGCACCGTGGTCATGGTGCTGCACGACCTCAACCTGGCCACCCGCTACAGCGACAACCTCGTGGTGATGCGGGCCGGGTCGATCCTGGCCCAGGGACACCCGCGGGACGTGATCACGGCCGACCTGCTGCACGAGGCGTTCGGACTGCGCGCCAAGGTGATCGACGATCCGGTGGGCGACCGGCCGCTCATCGTGCCGATCGGTCGTACACACGTCCAACTCGATTAGCTTCCAGGAAAGTTGTTCAAGTTAGGCTAGGCTCGCCTTACCTCGATGCGGTACGGTTTGCCTGCCCTGCGCACGGGGCGTAGCGACAGCGCGAGAAGCAAGGGGATTGCGGATGCTCCTCCACGGAACGACGCGTAGGAAGCCATGGCGGCGGCCGGCGGCGGCACTGTTCGCCGCGACGCTCGGCGCGGGTCTTCTCGCGGGCTGCGGCTCGGACTCGGACTCGGCGGACCGGGCGGGCGACCACAAGTCCACCGCTCAGGCCGGCGCGTTCCCGGTCACCGTGGAGCACGCATTCGGATCCACGACGGTCGACGAAGCACCCGAGCGGGTCGTCACCGTCGGCTACACCGACGACCAGTCCGTGCTGGCCTTCGGCGTCAAGCCGGTCGGCATGACCGACCAGTACCCGAACCCGGCGGGCCGGAGCCCCGACATCAACACCCAGTGGCCGTGGGTGAAGGACAAGTGGGGCGACACCAAGCCCGAGGTCATCATGAAGAACGGCGACTCCGGTCCCAACTACGAGAAGATCGCCGCCCTTCGCCCGGACCTGATCATCGCGGTCTACTCCGAGGTCGACCAGGCCGCCTACGACAAGCTCTCCAGGATCGCTCCGACGGTGGGCCGCACCAAGACCGAGAAGGAGCCGTTCAGCGCCCCCTGGCAGGACAACGCCCTCCAGATCGCCAAGGCCCTCGGCAAGTCCGACGAGGGCGAGAAGATGGTGAAGGACATCGAGGGCAAGCTCGAGGACGCCAAGCAGGCACACCCGGAGTTCGCCGACCAGACCGCCGTCGTGCTGTCCTGGTACGAGAACTCCGTGGCGCCGTTCACCTCCACCGACGTGCGCGGACGGCTGGTGTCGGGCATCGGCTTCACGTACCGGACCGAGATCGACAAGATCGCGGACGGCGGCTTCTACACCAAGCTCTCTCCCGAGCGTGTCGACCTCGTCGACGTCGACCGCGTCTTCGTCATCAACGACAAGGCGGACACGGAAGCCCTCAAGAAGTTCAAGCTGTTCGCCAACCTGGACGCCGTGAAGAAGGGGAACGTGTCCTACCTGCTGGACAGCGAGGGCCCGGCGGTCGGCGCGGCCATCTCCCAGGGCACCCTGCTGTCCATGCCGTACGCCGTCGACGAGCTCGTCGAGTCGGCGGCCGGCTGAGGATGACGGCCGACACGTCCCGTCGCCGGCCCGCCCGGGGCACGGTGTGAGCACGACCGACACGCGCGTCGCCCCGGCGGCCCTGCGCACGGCGACCGGCCGCGAGGCCGCCCGATGGGTCGCGGCGCACTGCCGGCAGGCGCCCGGTCTGACGACGGCCACCGTGCTCACCACGGTGGCCGGGGCGGCCCTCCAGGTGCTCCCGGTGCTGCTGCTCGGCCGGGTCGTCGACGGGGTGGCCGAGGGTGAGTCGCGCTCGATCCTCGTCACGATCGGCGCCCTGATGGTGGCCGCCGCCCTGCTCGGAGCGGCGGCCACCGCGGTGTCGACCTATCTGATCGGCAGGCTGGGCGCGGACCTGCTCGCACGGCTGCGGGAGAGGGCCGTCCGGGCGGTCCTCGGAATGCCGAGCGCGCGGATCGAACAGGTCGGCCGGGGAGACGTGCTCTCCCGGGTGGGTGACGACGTGGCCGTCGTCTCCAAGGGCATCCGCACGGCCGTCCCCACGGTGTTCTCGGCGGGAGTGCTGGTCGCCATCGCCACGTTCGGCATGTTCGGACTGGACTGGCGGCTCGGCCTGGCGGGCGCCGGCGCGCTGCCCGCGTACGCGCTGGCCCTGCGCTGGTACCTCCCGCGCTCCGCCCCGTTGTACCAGAAGCAGCGGGTGGCCCAGGCCGACCGGGCGCAGGCGTTGATCAGCGGCCTGAACGGGATCGACACGGTCCGGGCCTACCGCCTTGAGGGTGCCTTCCGCGAGAAGGTCACCGAGGAGTCGTGGCGGGTCCGCGACCTCGGGATCGACGTGTTCCGGTTCTTCGGCCGGTTCGTCGGCCGGGAGAACCGCGCCGAGTTCATCGGGCTGGTGCTGATCCTCCTGGTGGGGTACGCCCTGCTGGAGGCCGACGCCGCCGGCCTGGGCGAGGTGGCGGCGGCCCCGCTGCTGTTCCACCGGCTGTTCGGCCCGCTGGGCCTGATCATGTTCACCTTCGACGAGGCGCAGAAGTCGGGCGCGAGCCTGACCAGGCTGGTCGGGGTGCTGGGGGAGGCCGCCGAGGGCAGGCTGGTGGGCGACCCGGCGGTCGCGCCGGCGGACCCCGAGCCGTTGCCGGTGACGGTGGAGGGGCTGACGTTCCGTTATCCCGGTACCGACGAGCCGGTCCTGCGGGACGTCGACCTGACCATTGAGGCCGGTGGTTCGCTCGCGCTGGTGGGGGCGACGGGTGCCGGGAAGACGACCCTGGCCGCGCTGATCGCGGGCATCGGGACCCCGCAGGCCGGATCGGTGCGCATCGGGCCGACCGACCTCGCCGGACTGGACGAGGCCGGGGCGCGGGCCCTGGTGAGCATCCTGACCCAGGAGACGCACGTGTTCTCCGGTCCGCTCGCCGACGACCTGCGGCTGTCCGCGCCGACGGCGACCGACGCCGAACTGATGGACGCGTTGCGCACGGTCGGCGCGGGCGAGTGGGCCGAGGCGCTGCCCGACGGTCTGGCCACCCCGGTCGGCGAGGGCGGTGAACGCCTGGACGTCACCAAGGTCGCCCAGATCGCCCTGGCCCGGCTGGTGCTGGCCCGGTCGCCGGTGGTGGTGCTCGACGAGTCGACCGCCGAGGCGGGCAGCGAGGGCGCCGCCGAGCTGGAGCGGGCCGTGCTGGCCGCGTGCGCCGGCCGGACCACCCTGTTCGTGGCGCACCGGCTGACCCAGGCGATGGCGGCGGACCGGATCGCCGTACTGGACGCGGGACGCGTGGTCGAACTGGGCACGCACGAGGAGCTGGTGGCGCTGGGCGGCCGGTACGCGCGGTTGTGGCGGGCCTGGCGAGAAGGTGGTTAGGTAAACCTAAGTTAGGTTGGGCTAACTTACATGCCGAGAAGGGGCGTTGATTCGTCGATGGAACCGAACGCTCGTGTCGTACTGCTTTCTCCCGCGCGCCTGGCCGACGTACGCCGGCGCGTCGGCGACTACTCCGACCGGACCATCGCCCAGGCGTGTGCCATCGGGCTGTCGTACTGGGCGACGGGCCTGAGCCCCGACGGCATCGACCTGACCCCCGGCACCCTCTTCGCCGACGTCCTCGGCTGGGTCGACAACGGCGGGACCGCACCCGCCAGCTGGCGGGTCGGTGCGGACGGCCTGAGCGTCACCGCCCCCGAAGGCGTCCTGCCGGCCGGCGCCCAGCTCGCCCTGGACGACCTCGCCGACTTCCCGGACCGGCCGCTGGGCACCATCGGCCCGTCCGGTGTGGCGGCGAGGCTCGCGACGCTGGCCGAATGGAACGACACCGACACCGACCGGGCCCGCCCGACCGTCGTGGAGATGTTCCGCGAGCAGGCGCGCACCAGGCCGGACGCCGTCGCCGTCGTCGACGAGCACCGCTCACTGACCTACCGTCAGGCGGCGGAGCTCTCCAGCCAGCTGGCCCACCACCTGATCGACCGGGGACTCACCGCCGAACAGGTCGTCGGCATCTCTCTGAGCCGCTCCGCCGACATGGTGATCGGCCTGCTCGCCGTGCTCCAGGCGGGATGCGCGTTCGTCCCCCTCGACCCGCAGTGGCCGGCCGCGCGCCGGGCCGTCGTCGTCGAGGACGCCCGGGTCGTCCTGCAGCTCAACGACTCCGGCGAGCACGACCCGGCCGAACCGGAGGCCGTCGCCGTCGACCTCGCCGACTGGCGCCACGGTTCCCACCCCACGGGCGGGACCGGCGTCCCCCTCCCCGGTGAGGCCCTGGCCTACGTGATCTTCACGTCCGGTTCGACCGGGCGGCCCAAGGGCGCGATGATCCGGCACGAGGCGATCAGCGAGCGCCTGCTGTGGCAGGTCGACGAGATCCTGCGCTTCGGCCCCGACGACGCGTCCCTGTTCAAGGCCCCACTGTCCTTCGACATCTCCATCAACGAGATCTTCCTGCCGCTGGTCTCCGGCGGCCGGCTGGTGGTCCTGCGGCCCGGCGGCGAACGCGACCCGCACCACCTGCTGAGCGTGATCGCCGAGCAGTGCGTCACCTTCACCTACCTGGTGTCGTCCATGCTGGACGTGCTGCTGGAGATCGCCGGCGACTCCGGCCGGCTGGACAGCCTGCGGCACGTGTGGTGCGGCGGCGAGGTGCTCACCCCGGAGCTGTACGAGCGGTTCCGCGCCAGGCTCGACATCCCCCTGTACCACGGCTACGGCCCCGCCGAGACGACCATCGGCGTCTCGCACGTCATCTACCGGGGCGCGGCGGAACGCCTGTCCACGTCGATCGGCAGGGCCAACCCCAACACCCGGCTGTACGTCCTGGACGACGAACTGCGCCCGGTCCCGTTCGGGGCCGGCGGCGAACTGTACGTGGGCGGCTTCCTCCTGGGGCGCGGCTACGTGGGCGCGCCCGGCCTGACCGCCTCCCGGTTCGTGGCGAACCCCTTCGCCGACGACGGGTCCCGGCTGTACCGCACCGGCGACCTCGCACGGTACAACCCGGACGGATCACTGGACTTCCTCGGCCGCGCCGACAACCAGGTCAAGATCCGCGGCATGCGGCTGGAGATCGAGGACGTCGAGGTCGGACTCGCCGAGCACCCCCGGGTACGGCACACCTGCGTCGTCCCGAAGAAGAACACGGCGGGCGGCACCTATCTCGTCGGGTACGTCATCCCGGCCGCCGGAAGCGAGGACCTGCGGGCCGACGAGGTCAAGGCGTGGGCCGGCGAGCACATGGTCGAGTACATGGTGCCCGCCCACATCGTCGTCCTGACGGAGTTCCCGCTCACCGCGAACGGCAAGCTCGACCGGAACGCCCTGCCGGAACCCGCGGTCCCCACGGGCACGCTCGTCCCGCCCGCCACCGAGAACGAGCGCGCGGTGTGCGCGGCGGTCGCGGCGGTGCTGCGGCTCGAAGAGGTCGGTACCGACCAGGACTTCTTCCAGCTCGGCGGGGACAGCATCCTGGCGATCTCGCTGCTGAGCGCGCTGCGCGCCGCCGGTCTCCACGTCACGGCACGGCAGATCTTCACCCACACCACCGTGGGGGCGCTGGCGGCGGTGGCGAGCCGTGAGGACGTCTCCACCGTGGACCACCGCGACGTCCCGACCGGCTCCGTCGTCGGATCCCCCGTCGTGCGGTGGCTCGGCGAGACCACCGACGCGATCGACGGCTTCGTGCAGTCGGTGGTGCTGAACACCCCGGCGGACCTGACCGCCGACGGCCTCGACGAGATCCTCACCGCCGTGGTCCGGCACCACGACATGCTGCGCGCCAGGCTGGTGCGCGGCGAACGCTGGAGCTTCGACATCCCGGAGGCGGACGGGGCCGCGGCCGGCTGGCAGGAGAGCGACCGTCCGCTCGACGAGTGCCTCGCCCTCGCCACCGACGGGCTGGACCCCGCGGCCGGCGTGATGCTGCGGGCCGTCTGGCGCCGCGCGGCACGCCAACTCGTCCTCGTGGCGCACCACGTGGTGATCGACGGAGTGTCCTGGCGGGTCCTGATGGAGGACCTGGCCACCGCCTGGCAACAGCTCACCTCCGGCACGCCCGTCGAACTGCCCCCGGTGGGCACGTCGTTCCGGCGCTGGACGCAACTGCTGGAACGCGCCGCGTTCGACGCCGACAGCTCCTCCTACCGGCGTCCCCTGCCGGGCGAGGACCTGCCGCTGGGCCGGCGCTCCCTGTCCGAGGACGACACCGTCGCGGGCGAGCGCCTGCGGACCGTCACGGTCGGCCCCGAGGTCACCGCCGCGCTGCTGGGCGAGATCCCCGCGAAGTTCCACGCCGGCGTCAACGACGTCCTGCTCACCGCGCTCGCCGTCGCCCTCGCCCGCCGGCGCCGCGACCTCGGCCAGGACCAGACCTTCGCGCACATCGAGCTCGAGGGCCACGGCCGCGAGGCGGGGTTCGTGGCGGACTCCGCCGGCTTCGAACCCGAACTGTCCCGGACCGTGGGATGGTTCACCACCCTCTTCCCGGTGACGGTGGACCCCGGAACGGCGCCCGACCTCACCGCGCCCGCCTACCTGACCGCCGCCCTCAAGGCCGTCAAGGAGGACCTCGCCCGGGTACCGGACAACGGCGTCTCCTACGGCGCCCTGCGGTACCTGGCCGACATGGAGTTCGACACCCCCGCACCCCAGGTGCTCTTCAACTACCTCGGCCGCTTCGCCGCCGGCGCCCCCGGCGACTGGCAACTGGCGGGCACCACCGGCCAACTGGGCGAGAAGCGCGACCCCCGGATGCGCCTGCCGCGCGCCCTGGAGTTCAACGCGATCGCCGAGCCCGCCGCCGACGGCGCGTACGAGCTGGTCACCACGATCTCCTGGCCCGACGGGATGTTCACCGACGAGGACATCACCACCCTCGGCGACCACTTCCGCACCGCCCTCGCCGGACTCGCCGCCCTCGACCGGGGCGGCCACTCGCCCAGCGACTTCCCCCTGGTGCCGCTCACGCAGAGCGACGTCGACGCCCTGGACGGCCCGGCACTGCGCGACATCCTCCCCCTGACCCCGCTGCAGGAGGGCCTGTACTTCCACTCCGTCTTCGACGACGACTCGGCGGGCGCCTACGTTGAGCAGCAACTGCTCACACTGGACGGCGAGGTGGACGCCGACCGGCTCGCGGCGGCCGCCACCCGGCTGCTCACGCTCTTCCCCAACCTGGCCGCCCGCTTCACGGCCCTCGCCGACGGCCGTGTGGTCTCCGTGCTGGAGAACGGCGTCGAAGCACCCTTCACCGTGATCGACCGCCCCGGCATCACCGACGAGGACATACGGGACCTCGCCGAACGCGACCGCCGTGCCGGCTTCGACCTGGCCACCGGCCCGCTGATGCGCTGCACCCTCGTCCGCGGCGGCCCCGGCCGCAGCGTCCTGGTGCAGACCGTGCACCACATCATCGCCGACGGCTGGTCCGTCCCGCCGATGCTCCGCGCGCTGCTGGCCGAGTACCACGCGCCGGGAACCGTGTACCCGGCCGGCGGCTTCGCCGACTACGTGCACTGGCTCGCCGGACACGACGCCGACGAGAGCGACCGGGTGTGGCGCGAGGAACTCGCCGGGCTGCCCGGCCCGTCGCTGGTCGCCGAGGGCCATACCCCGTCCGACCGGTTCGCCGACACCACCGTGGAGCCCGCGGACGACATCGACGCCGCCGCCCGCGAGGCCGGCGTGCCGCTGAGTGTGGCCGTGCACAGCGCCTGGGCCCTGACCCTGGGCGGCATCCTGCGAAGCAGCGACGTGGTGTTCGGCTCCACGGTGTCCGGCCGCGACGCCGAGGTGCCCGGCATCGGCGACATGGTGGGCCTGTTCATCAACACCGTTCCCGTACGCGCCCGCTGGTCCTCCGGCACCACGGCGGGCGACCTGCTCTCCTCGGTGCGCGACCACCAGGGCGCGGTCCTGCCGCACCAACACGTGTCACTGGCGAGGATCGGCCGCCAGGCCGGCGTGAGTCCCCTGTTCGACACCCTCGTGGTGTTCGACGTGGCCACCGACGTGGCCTCCCTGCGGCGGCCCGGCGACACCCTGGCCATCACCGGCATCGTCAACGAGGGTGCCCCGCATTACCCGTTGACGCTCGTCGTCGAGCGCGCACCCGACGGCCGCCCGCGCTTCAACCTCATCCACGACGGCGGACTGCTGCGGGAGGCGACCGCCCGGGCGATCCTGCGCACCTTCACGGGCACGCTGACCCGCCTGCTCGCCCGCCCGGACACCCCGGTCGCGGACCTGGAGCCGGAGCGCGGGCGACGCACCGCACCGATCACCCCGACGACCCTGGGCGGACTCCTCGACGCCGCCGTGCGCCGCGACCCCGCCGCCACCGCCGTCACCCAGTGCGGCCTCGACGGCACCACCCGGTCCCTGACCTACGGTGAACTGTCCGACGCGAAGAACGAGTTGGCCGCCACCCTGCGCGCGGCCGGGGTCGGCCCGGGCAAGCTGGTCGCCGTCGCCGTCCCGCGCTCCGTCGAGCAGGTCGTCGCGCTGGCCGCGATCGTCGGCGCGGGCGGCGCGTACGTACCACTCGACCTGGCGTACCCGGACGAACGGCTGGAGTACGTCCTCGCCGACGCGGCCCCGCAGGTGGTCCTCGTGGACCGCGAGCAGCGCGACCGCTTCACGGAGCTCCTGGACCGGGCCGGTGTCGCGGCCCGCGTGCTCGTCCAGGGAGAGGCGCCGCCACCGACGGGCGCCACCGGGCCCGCACCCGAGGCCGACTGGCACGATCCCGCGTACGTCATCTACACCTCCGGATCGACCGGCCGCCCCAAGGGCGTCGTCGTCCCGCACTCCAGTGTGGTGACCCTGCTCGCCGGCACACAGCCGGACATGGACTTCGGCCCGGACGACGTGTGGGTCCAGTTCCACTCCTTCTCCTTCGACTTCGCGGTCTGGGAGCTGTGGGGCGCGCTGGCGCACGGCGGTGAGCTGCTGGTGCCCGAGTACGGGCTGACCCGCTCCCCGGTCGACTTCCACCGTCTGGTCCGCGAACGCGGAGTGACCGTGCTCAACCAGACCCCGTCGGCGTTCTACCAGTTCATCGAGGCCGACCGGCTGGCCGGCGAGCCGCTGCCCGCGCTGCGCCGGATCGTCTTCGGCGGGGAGGCGCTGGACCTCGGCCGGCTGCGCGGCTGGGTCGAGCGGCACGGCACCGCATCGCCCGAACTGGTCAACATGTACGGCATCACCGAGACCACCGTCCACGTCACCCACCGGGTGCTGACCGACGGGGACTTCGGCCCCGGCGGCGACGTCAGCCCGATCGGCGGCCCCCTCCCCGGCCTGGTCACCCACCTTCTCGACGACCGGCTCCGGCCGGTGCCGCCCGGCCGGGTGGGCGCCATCTATGTCGCCGGCGAACAGGTGTCGCTCGGCTACCTGGGCAGGCCCGGCCTCACCGCGGGCCGCTTCGTGGCGGACCCGTTCGCGGGCGACGGCTCCCGCATGTACCACACGGGCGACCTGGCCCGCCGCACCCTCGACGGCGAGCTGGAGTTCATCGGGCGTGCCGACGACCAGGTACAGCTCAAGGGTTTCCGCATCGAGCCGGGCGAGGTGGAGTCCGCGATCCGGGAGCTCGACGGCGTGGTCGACGCCGCCGTCACGGTGGCGGACACCGGTGACCACCTGATCGCGCACGTGGTGGGCCGCGTCCCCGGTGACCTCACGGTCCTGCTGGCCGAGAAGCTGCCCGTGCACATGGTCCCGGGCCGGGTCCGCACGGTCGACGCCCTGCCACTGACGGTCAACGGCAAACTCGATCGCAAGGCCCTGGCCGAACACGCCCGAACGGACGCGGGGGACGGCGCGACCGGCCACGAAGCACCCGCGGACGAACACGCGGCCACCGCCGCGCTCGTGGACGTCTTCACCCGGACGCTGCCCGGCGCGGACGTGGACGCCGACACCGACTTCTTCCGCGCCGGGGGCGACAGCATCGTCGCCATCACCGTGGTCAACCGGGCCCGGGCGCTCGGCCTGCCGATCGCACCCCGGGACGTGTTCCTGCTCAGGACACCCCGCGCACTCGCCGAGCGCCTGGGGTCACGGACCTTCCGGGCCGGTGCCGCGCCCGCTCCCGCCCGCCACGAGGACGGGCCCCTGCCACCGACCCCGATCATCCTCCGCCAACGCGAACTGGGCGGCTCCCTCACCCGGTTCGTCCAGGCCAGGACCCTCGACGTCCCCGAAGGCGCCGGCTACACGGACGTCCGGCGCGCCGCGAACGCCGTGGTCGCCGCACACCCGGTCCTGCGGCTGCGGCTGCGCACCGAACACGGCGTGTGGACCCTGCGCACCGAGCCCGCCCGCGAAGTCGCCGTCGCACGGCCGGACACCACCGACGCGACGGCCGTCGCGAACGAGGCGGCCGGGCGGCTCGACCCCGAGTCCGGGGACGTCGTCGCGTTCGCGTGGCTGGAGGCGACCCGGACCCTCGTGGTCACCGTGCACCACCTCGCCGTCGACTCGGTGTCCTGGCTGATCCTGCTCGACGACCTGGCCGCCGCCCTGCGCGGAGAGACCCTCGCGCCGCCGAGCACGCCGTACGCCGAATACGCCGAGGCGCTGACGCTCCGGTCCGCCGACGCGATCGACGACCTCGGACACTGGCTCGACACGCTCCGGGCGCCCCCGCTCCTGCCCACGGCACAGGGACCGCGCGACATCACGGCCGTCCTCCCGCCCGACGTGACCGACCGCGTGACGCGCACCGCGCCGGCCGCGCTCGGCGTCGGCCTCACCGAACTGCTGTGCGGCGCCCTGCGCACCGCGCTGACCCGGATCCAGCCGTCGCCCACCGATCTCGCGGTCGACCTGGAGCGGCACGGCCGGGTCCCGGCCCTCGAACACCACGACTACACCCGCACGGTCGGCTGGTTCACCTCCATCGCGCCCGTACGCCTCACGGCGCACACCGACCCCGTGGCGGCGGCGCGCGAGGTGGCCGAGCGCCGGCCGGACGAGCACGCACACGTCGCGTACGGCGGGCTCAGGTACCTCGACCCGCAGACGGCACCGCTGCTCACCACCCGCCCGCAGGTGCTGTTCAACTACCTCGGCCGGGGCAGCGAGTCCCGGGCGCTGCACATCACCGGCGGTGAACCGGGCAGCCCCTACGCCGTCGAGGTCAACGCCTGGCTCGACGAGACCACCCACACCCTGCGCGCGGCCTTCACCCTCGCCGAGGGGGTCCCCGACGAGATCACCGGGCACTGGCTGGGCGCGCTGGAGCACATCGCGGACGCCTCCCTCACGGCCGAGCGCACGGCGCCGGTCACCCCGCTCCAGCGGGGCCTGTTCTTCCAGGCCCAGATGGCGGGCACCGCCGGGCACTACGTCGCGCAGAACTGGTTCACCTTCGACCGGCGCCTCGACACCGACGCGCTCGCCGAGGCGATGGCCCACGTCATCGGGCGGCACCCGGTCGTGGGCGCCGGCTTCACCACCGACGACGACGGCAACCCGGTCCAGGTGCTCAGGGCGGGCCGGCGGGCCGGCGTCCGCACGGTCACCCTGTCGACGGACGCGGAGGTCGAGGAGCTGCGTGCCCGGGACCGCGACACGGGGTTCGATCCGGGTGAGCCGCCGCTGATCCGGCTGACCGTGGTGCGCCTGCCCGGCGACCGCGACGGCCTGCTGCTCAGCTACCACCTGCTGCTGTGGGACGGCTGGTCCCGCGAGATCGTGCTGCGTGACCTCTTCGACGCCTACCGGGCCGCCGTCGCAGGTGAGCTGGCCGACCCGGTCCCGGCGACGCCGGGCTTCGAGGACCACGCCCGGGCGCTCGCCGCCAGGGACACCGCGGCGTCGGAACGCTTCTGGGCGGAGCACCTGGCGGGACTCCCCGGCCCGACCCTGCTCGCCGGACCGGCGCCGGCCCTCTCGGACGACCTTCCGCGCGCCCTCGTGCACACCCTGTCCGCCGAACGGTCCGACCGGGTACGGGAAGCGGCCAGGACACACGGCGTCACGCTGAACTCCGTGCTGACCGGAGCGTTCGGCCTCCTGCTGGGCGCGCACACCGGCCGCGGCGACGCGGTGTTCGGCGTGACCGTCTCCGGCCGCGAGGGGGAGGGACTGTCCGGCATCGTCGGCGTGCTGCTCAACACCGTGCCCCTGTGGACCCGGGCACGGCCCGGCCACACCGTCCGGGAGTACCTGTCGGCCGTACAGGCGGCCAGGGTCGAGGCGATGGAGCACGAGCACCTGGGGCTCGGCGAGATCCAGCGGGCCAGTGGGCACGACACCCTGTTCGACAACCTGTTCGTGCTGCAGAACTTCCTGGACATGGACGCGTTCGCCGAGATGAACGCCAGGCACGGCATCACCTCGGTGCAGGCCGACGACTCCACGCACTACCCGTTCACCTGGGTCGTCACGCCCGGCGACCGGCTCACGGTCAAGCTGGAGCACCGCGACGGCGACACCGGGAAGGCCCGCCGTCTCCTCGACGACTACCTGCGCGTGCTCGACGACCTGGCCCGGGCCACCGGACCGGTGGGCGCACTGCCGGGCCTCGGCGCGCAGCCGTCGCCGGGTGAGCGCACGGACATCGGCACGGACACCGTCGTCGACCGGTTCGACCGGGCGGCGGACCGCGCCCCGGAGCGGACCGCGCTCGTCGCGGACGGCTCGTCCATGACCTTCGCGGAGCTCCGGGACCGCAGCCGTGCGGTGGCGGGCGTGCTCGCCGGGCGCGGGCTCGGCCCCGAGACGACCGTGGGCCTCGCGGTCCCGCGCTCCCTCGACTCGATCGTCGCCCTGTTCGCCGTACTGCGCACCGGCGCCGGGTACGTGCCGCTGGAGCTGGACCACCCGGACGAGCGCATCGCGGCGATCGTCGCGGACGCCCGCCCGGACGTGATCCTCACCGTCGGCTCCGTCTCGCCCCGGCTGGCCGGGCTCACCGGTGACCTGATCGAGCTGGACCGCCCCCTGCCCGAGGCCGAGCCGTACCCGACGTTCGCGCCCGACGACCCGCACCGCCTGCGGCACCCGGCGTACACGATCTACACCTCCGGATCGACCGGGAAGCCGAAGGGCGTGGTGACCGAGTACGCCGGGCTCACCAACATGCTGGTCAACCACCAGCGCCGCATCTTCGAGCCGGTGCTGGCGGAACACGGCCACCGGGTCTTCCGGATCGCGCACACCGTGTCGTTCGCCTTCGACATGTCGTGGGAGGAGCTGCTGTGGCTCGCCGACGGACATGAAGTCCACATCTGCGACGAGGAGTTGCGCCGCGACGCGCCCCGTCTGGTCGCGTACTGCCTGGAGCACGGGATCGACGTCGTCAACGTGACCCCCACCTACGCGCAGCAGCTCGTGGCGGAGGGCCTGCTCGACAACCCGCGGCGGCGGCCGGCGCTGGTGCTGCTGGGCGGCGAGGCCGTCACCCCGACGCTGTGGCGACGGCTCGCCGAAACCGAGGGAACGGCCGGCTACAACCTGTACGGACCCACCGAGTACACCATCAACACCCTCGGCGTCGGCACCTTCGAGTGCCAGGACCCGGTGGTGGGCGTGGCCATCGACAACACGGACGTGTACGTACTGGATCCGTGGCTGCGGCCGCTGCCGGACGGGGTGCCCGGCGAGCTGTACGTGTCGGGCATCGGCATCGCGCGCGGCTATCTCGGGCAGCCGGCCCAGACCGCGCACCGCTTCGTCGCGTGCCCGTTCGGTGCGCCCGGCGAGCGCATGTACCGCACCGGGGACCTCGTGGTCCGCCGGCCGGACGGCAACCTGATGTACCTGGGCCGCACCGACCAGCAGGTCAAGATACGCGGCCACCGGGTCGAACCCGGCGAGGTCGAGGCCGTGTTCGCGGCGCATCCGGCGGTGCGGTTCGCCGCCGCGGTCGCCCAGCCCGACCCGCAGGTCGACGGCGCGTACCGGCTGGCCGCCTACCTCGTGCTGGAAGGGGCGGAGTTGGCGACCGTGGCCGCCGAAGCGGGCGCCGGGCTGCCGGACTTCCTGCGCCCGACGCACTACGCCCAGGTCGACGCCATCCCGCTGACGGTGAACGGGAAGACCGACACCAAGGCGCTGCCGGAGGCCAAGCCGCTGGGCGCGCTGACCACGGCGGGGGAGCGGGGCCCACGGGCCGGCACCGAGACCGTGGTGTGCGAGTTCTTCGCCGAGGCACTGGACCTGGACGACGACGAGGTGAGCGCGGTGAGCGACTTCGTGTCCCTCGGCGGGCACTCCATGCTGGCGGTGCGGCTGATCGGGCTGCTCCGCCGGGAGTACGGTCCTGTCGTCACGATCCGCGACCTGTTCACCCTGCGCACCCCGGAAGCGATTGCCCGCCACATCGATGACCACTCCTGACGCACAGAGGCCCCGCCCGGGGTCCGACATCCTGCGCACCGCCCTGCGCCGCAACATCGGCGCGATGGCCGGCGGCACCGTCCTCATGGGCCTGTACCAGGCCGGTGAGACCGCCTTCCCCATCGCGCTCGGCCTGATCGTCGAGCACACCATGCGGGACCGGAGCCCCGGCCTGCTCGGTCTGTCGATCGCCGCGCTCGCCGTGATCATCACGACCGTGTCGCTGTCGTGGCGGTTCGGGATGCGCATCCTGCAGAAGGCCAACACCACGGAGGCGCACCGCTGGCGGGTGAAGGTCGCGGCCTGCGGGCTCCAGCCGGTGGCCAGGGACGTCGACCTCAAGTCCGGTGAGGTGCTGACCATCGCCACCGAGGACGCCGACCAGACCGCCGACATCATCGAGGTGGTGCCGCTGCTGATCAGCTCGCTGGTGGCCGTGCTCGTCGCGGCGGTCGCGCTGGGCCTCGCCGACATCCGGCTCGGCCTGCTGGTGATCGTGGGCACCGCCGCGATCCTGACGGTCCTGAGTGTGATGTCCCGGCGGATCGGCGGCAGCACCCGGGAACAGCAGGCCCGGGTGGCGCGGGCGGGGGCGAAGGTCGCCGACCTGATCACCGGCCTGCGCCCGCTGCACGGCTTCGGCGGCAACCACGCGGCGTTCCGGTCCTACCGCGAGGTCAGCACGGAGGCGAGACTCCAGGCGATCACCGTCGCCAAGGTGAACGGCGTGTACGCGGGCACCGCGCTGGCCCTCAACGCGGTCCTCGCCGCCGCCGTGACCCTGACGGCGGGGTGGCTGGCGTTCGACGGCCGGATCAGCATCGGGGAACTCGTCATGGCCGTGGGACTGGCGCAGTTCATCATCGAACCGCTGAAACTGTTCTCGGAGATGCCGAAGTACGTGATGATGGCGCGCGCGTCGGCCGAGCGGATGGCGTTGGTGCTGACCGCGCCCCCGGTGACGGTTCCGGGGCCGGAGCGGCCGGCCGCGGGCGGCGGCCTCGAGGTCGACTGCGTACGGTACGGGTCCCTGAACAAGGTGAAGTTCCAGGTGGCCGCGGGCGAGTTCGTGGCGATCGCCGCCTACCGGCCGCGCGCGGCGGCCGACCTCGCGTCGGTCCTGGCCGTCGACGTGCCGCCCCACGCGTACGAGGGAGCGGTGCGGCTCGGCGGGCGGGAACTCGCGGAGCTGTCGGTCGAGGCGGTCCGTGAACACATGCTGGTGAACCCGTACGACGGGGAGATCTTCGCCGGTACCCTCCGCACGAACATCGACCCGTCGGGCACCAGCCGGATGGTTCCCGAAGCCGTCGAGGCGTCCATGCTGACCGATGTCGTCGCCCTGCACCGCGAAGGGCTCGACTACGCCGTCCGCGACCGCGGCGCGAACCTGTCCGGGGGACAGCGCCAACGGCTTTCCCTGGCCCGTGCCCTGGCCGCGGACACCGACGTCCTCGTCCTGCACGACCCGACGACGGCCGTCGACGCCGTCACCGAGCAGCTCGTCGCGCGGGGCATCGCCGAGCTGCGCCGGGGCCGTACCACCGTCGTGATCACCAGCAGTCCGGCCCTCCTGGACGCCGCCGACCGTGTGCTCGTCCTGGACGACGGAGTCGTCACCGCCGAGGACACCCACCGGAACCTGCTGGCCACCGACGAGGACTACTGCGCCGCGGTGGCACGTTGACGTCCGCCGGAGGGCCGGTGGAGCCGGGGCGCCCGTGCGGCTCCGCCGCGGGGCGCGACCGGCCCCCTACCGGCCCCCGGGTGTTTCATCCCTCTCCCGGCGGCGCACCGAGCGCCCAGGCGACGTCGCGCAGCAGGGCGTGGCGCCAGCCCGCCCGGTCGTGGTGCGACGCCGAGCGGGAGACCCGTACGGTCGCACCGGCCCGTTCGGCCAGCTCCTCCACCCGGGCGCAGTGGGGGAGCATCCGCGTCTCGTGTTCCCCCACATCGAACGCGACCCGCAGACCGGACAGGCCGGACCGCCCCCGCAGGCGGTCGGCGACGGCGCCGCCGGCCGGGCCGCCCAACGGGTCCGCCAGGCCGGCGGCGCCGGGCGTCCACCAGAACGCCCCCGACTGGCAGGCCACGCGGGAGACCAGGTCCGGGAACTCCAGTGCCGCGTACAGCGCGCTCAGCCCGCCGAGGCTCTGCCCCGCGACCACCAGCCGGTCCCGGTCGGCGGGCACGCCGGTCTCCGCCACCAGCGGCAGCAGTTCGTCCCGGACCGCCTCCCACAGTTCGGGCCGGCACCCGAACTCGGCCGTGCGGTCCTTGGCCGGCAGGAAGACGAGCGTGACCGGAGGCATCGCGCCGGCGGCCACGGCCGACTCGAACGCGGTCGTCGCCGGGTGCAGGTACAGCCAGTCGTCCCCGTCGAGCAGCAGGACCACCGGCCCGCCGCCGCCCACCGGATGGACCCGCACGGTGCGCCGCCCGCCGAGCCGCTCGCTGCTCCAGCGGATCCGGGTGCGGGGCACGGGAAGGACGTCCTCGGCGCCGAGCTCGGGCCAGTGCGGCTGGGCCGGGGCGTCCGGCGTCGCCGCGACGGACCGGTCACCGCCCGCACCGGCCGGGTTGAACGGGTCGGCGAAGGCCGCGCCGTCCACGAGGAACCGGTAGGTCACCCGCAGCCGCGCGGGCATGCGCACCGCGGCGTACCAGCAGTCCGTGTCGCCCCATCGGTCCAGGCGCACCGGCTCCGACCAGCTCTCGAAGTCGATGCTCGCCCCGGGGCCGCGCCACAGGAACAAGGTGACCCAGCCGCCGTCGTCGGCGGGTACCGACACGGGTGTCCGCACCGCGGCCCAGAACGCGTCGGTGCCGGGTGTGCCGGGCAGCCCGAACGCGTCGAAGCCGCCCTTCGTACCGGCCGCGAGGCCCCGCATGAACGTCTCCTTGTGAGAGGGGAGGGGGAAAGCTAGGCTCATGCCAATTAGGCGAGGCTAACCTAATTTCGGCTTGCCCGGGAGGCACTCAGCATGAGCACCAACCCCTTCGACGACGCCGAAGGCCGGTTCCTGGTCCTGGTGAACGACGAGGGCCGGCACTCCCTCTGGCCGTCCTTCGCGGCGGTGCCCGGCGGGTGGACGGTCGTCCTGGAGGAGAACACCCGGGAGGCGTGCCTGGAGTTCGTCGAGACCCACTGGACCGACCTGCGCCCCCGGTCCCTCTCGGCGTCCGCCGACGGCTGACCCGCCACCGGTCGGTCCGGGACCGGGACCCGGACCGACCGTCGCGCCGGCCCGGACGACGGGCATCCCCCGGCAGGGCGCCCCGGACCGTTGTCCGGGCCGGGGCGCCACGCCTTGGCGCCCCCGCGCAACGGCCGCACCGTTCGGCGCTCACCCGGACGTCACGCCGGTCGCGGACCGCCCGCGCGTCACCAACTGCTCTTGGTGACCCCCGGCAGTTCGCCCGCGTGGGCCATCTCGCGCAGCCGGATGCGGGACAGGCCGAAGGCGCGCAGATGACCGCGGGGGCGGCCGTCCACGGAGTCGCGGTTGCGCACGCGGGTGGCGCTGGCGTCGCGGGGCTGCCGGCGCAGTTCCCGCTGGGCGGCGGCGCGTTCCTCGGCGGATGTCCGGACGGACGCGATGACCGCCTTCAGTTCGGCACGGCGCTCGGCGTGGCGGGCCACGACGAGTCGGCGCTGCTCATTCTTCGCGATCTTGCTCTTCTTCGCCATCAGACCTTCCCTCCCCGGGCGCGGATGCGCGCGACCGCGGCCTCGACGCCGATCGTGTCGACCGTCTTGATGCCCTTGGTGGACAGCGTGAGCCGGACGTGGCGGCCCTCGCTCGGCAGCCAGTAGCGCTTGCGCTGGACGTTCGGGTCGAAGCGGCGCTTGCTCCGCCGGTGGGAGTGCGAAATCTGATGCCCGAAGCCGGGCTGCCGGCCGGTGAGTTGGCAGTGGGCGGACAAGGTTCCTCCTCGAGGTCGAACAGTGGCAGCACACTAGCAGCTAAATGAAAATGAAATTCAATACCGTGTACAGTGCGGTCCATGGCCCGTAACGAACTGCGTCCGATCACCAAACTGAGGTCCACCGCCGGCACCGGCTACACCTACGTGACCCGCAAGAACCGCCGCAACGACCCCGACCGCCTGACGCTGCGCAAGTACGACCCGATCGCCGGGCGCCACGTCGACTTCCGTGAGGAGCGCTGAGAACCGATGAAGCCCGGAATCCACCCCGAGTACCGCCCCGTCGTCTTCCGCGACCGGGCCGCCGGCTTCGCCTTCCTCACCCGGTCGACGGCCACCGGCGACCGGACCGTCGAATGGGAGGACGGCAACACCTACCCGGTCATCGACGTCGAGATCTCCTCGGCGAGCCACCCCTTCTACACCGGCACCCAGCGCGTCCTGGACACCGCGGGACGGGTCGAGCGCTTCGAGCGGCGCTACGGACGCGACCGGAGCGGGCGGTGAGCGGGGACCGGACACCGCTGCTGCCGGTCGCGATCGTCGCCGGACTGCACGCCGACGCCCGCCGGGCGGCCGTCGACGAGATCCTGCGCACGGTCCCCGGTTCGGTCGCCCTGCACCACGACCTGACGTCCGCCGTCGACGGTTCGGTGCACCGGACCGTACGCGACGCCGGCGGTCTGCTCGGCAGCGGCGACGCGCCCCTGGTGAACGACTGCGCGTGCTGCGCGCTGCGTGAGGACCTCGTCCCGGAACTGACGCGGCTCGCGGAGGCGGGCGGTCACCGGCTGGCCGTCGTGGAACTGTGGGACTCCGTCGAGCCCCACGGAATGGCCCCGGTCATCGCGTCCGAGGGCGCGCCGCTCGCACTGACCGGGGTGGCCACCGTGGTCGACCCGGCCCTGGTCCTGCCGTACCTGGCCAACGGCGACGACCTGGCCGACGCGGGCCTCGCCGCCGCCCCGACCGACCAGCGCACGATCGCCGACACCTTCGCCAGACAGGTGGAGTACCCGACGGTGATCGCCGTCGTCGAGGACGGCCTTGACGGGGAGGTCGCCGACGAGGGCGACCGCGCGCTGCTCACCCAGCTCACGCCCGGCGCGCGCAAGGTGCCCGTGGGCAGTGGTGCCCTGGGCGCCGCCCTGCTGGCGGGCTTCGACGTCCAGGCGGCGGGCACCCGGGTGCACCCCGCGTGCGCGCTGCTGCCGCAGGAGCGCGACGAGCACGGCGTGAGCACCGTCGTCTGGCGGCGCGAACGGCCCTTCCACCCGCAGCGCCTCTACGCGGTGCTGGAGGACCTGACCTGCGCCGCCGCGCGCAGCCGTGGGCGGTTCTGGCTGGCGGACCGCCCCGACACGCTGCTGTCCTGGGACGCCGCGGGCGGCGCGCTGTGCGTGGAGTCGGCCGGCCCCTGGCTGGCAGCCCTGCCCGACGCCGCCTGGGAGATGGTCCCCGCCGAACGCCGCGTCGCCGCCTCGGTGGACTGGCACCCGGAGCACGGCGACCGCCACCAGTACCTCACCTTCACCGCACCCGGCCTGGACCGCGACGGCCTGCTCACCCTCCTCGACTCGTGCCTGCTCACCGATGACGAGTACGCGGCGGGCCGGAGCCGTTGGGAACAACTTCCGCACGTGTTCGACGAGTTGCTCGATCCCGTGACCTGAGCACCGCATCATTTCGAGGAAGGGAACGACCCCCGCCATGCCCCGACGCACGAACACCGACCGGCGCCCCGCGAAAGGCCGGCGCGTCAACCCGCTGGACACCGCCGGCATCACCTACGTCGACTACAAGGACACCGATCTGCTGCGCAGGTTCATCTCCGACCGGGGGAAGATCCGCAGCCGCCGGGTCACCCATGTGACGCGTCAGCAGCAGCGGCGGATAGCACGGGCCGTCAAGAACGCGCGCGAGATGGCCCTGCTTCCGTACAGCTCCCGGCAGCGCTAGACGCTGTCGTCGAACGGCGTGGGCCTCGTCCCGCACCCGGGGGACAGCCGTACGGACACGCTCGCACCCGGGCACCCCGGTCGCCGCTCGTGGCGACCGGGGTCGCTATTTATAGTAATGAAATTCATTTCTGATTATTGTGTGGCTGAACCGTGAGCATCGAGTGTCTGGAGCAGCGATGAGCGACCCCTACGAGCGGTCCGCCGAGTACCTCGACATCCTGATCGCCGAGTCGTGGGAGCCGCTGGCTCCGGCGTTGGCGGACGTCCTGTCGCGCGTCCGCGCCGGAACCGGGGCCGTGGTGGACCTCGGGGCCGGGTCCGGCCGGGGTGTACGCGTCATCCGTGACGCGCTGCCGCAGGCGCCGGTGCTCGCCGTCGAACCGTCCGCCGCGATGCGCGCCGTCCTGCTCGCCCGGGTCCACGAGGACGGTGAACTGCGCGAGCGCGTCACGGTGGTTCCCGGTGACTGTGCGAGCGCCGACTGGCCCGACGGCGTACGGGCGGTGGTGGCCCTGAACATGATCGGCCACCTGCCGCCCGGGCAGAGGCGCGCGCTGTGGAGCCGCGCCGCCCGCCAACTCGCCCCGGGTGGCGCGCTGGTGTTCAATCTCACTCCGCCGTTCGCCCCGGTGGAGGTGGAGCGGGTGCGGATGGCCCGGGTCGTCATCGGTGAGCTGGAGTACGAGGGCTGGGCGAGTGCGCGCCCCACGGGAGTGGACGAGATCACCTGGCACATGGACTACGGCGTCCTGCGCCAGGGCCGGCCCCTGGCCGGGACGTCGGTCGAGTACCGCTGGTGGGTCGCCGCGGAGGACGCGCTGGCGGCCGAAGTCGCCGAGGCGGGGCTGGCGTTGCGCCGGGCGGGTGATCCGGCGCTGGGACTGTGCGTTCTGGAACGCGCGAACGAGCCGTCATCGCAAGTTGGTTGATCTGATAATCATTTTCAATTAGGTTCATCGGTGTTCCGTTTCCCCCGGATCTCTCTGCGGGGGAAGCGCTCTCTTGCCTGCCTGTGCGACTGCCTTCCTATGCGACGGAGACCGGATGAACCAGCCTGTGCCGAGCGACGACCTCCTTGCCCACGTCATCGACTGCGTCGCCGAAGTCCTCGGCACACCACCGCACGAGGTCTCGCCGACGACCGTGCTCGCGGCTCTGGGGCTCGAATCGTTCACCGCGGTGCGGCTGAGGCGGAGGATCCGCGAACGCACCGGCCAGGACCTGCCGTTGACCGCTTTCCTGGGTGAGGAGGCCACGGCCCGTGCGCTGGCGGACCGCCTCTCCACCGGCCGCGCGCCGGAGAAGGCCCCCGACGACGAAGAAGGGGACGGCTTCCCCCTGACGCCCATTCAGGCCTCGTACCTGGCCGGGCGGGCCGAGGGCATGCCGCTGGGCGGAGTGGCCACCTTCTACTACTACGAGTACGACCGCACCCCCGGCGACACGGACCCGCTCGTGGACGTGGCCCGGCTGGAGACCGCCTGGAACCGGCTGGTCGACCACCACCCGATGCTGCGCATGGCGGTGGACGACCGGGGAGAGCAGCGCATCGCCGCGTCCCCCGGCCCCTACCGCGTCGGCGTCACCGACCTGCGCCGCGAGTCCGCCGAGCGGGTGCGGGAAACGTTGTCGGCCCGGCGCCGGGAACACTCCCACCAGAACCGCCCCACCGGCTCCTGGCCGCTGTTCGACATCCACGCCACGCTGCTCCCCGACGGACGGACCCGGCTGCACGTCGGCGTCGACGTCCTCCTGACCGACATGGCCGGCTGGATGCTGCTGATGCGCCAGTGGGGCAGCCTGGTCGCGGACCCGGACCAGCGCCTCCCCGAACCGGCGGCCCGCTTCGCCGACCTCCAGCGCGCCCGTGCCGCCGACCCCGAGTGGGCGGCCCGGCGCACCCGCGACCACGCCTACTGGGCCGAACGCGCCCCCGGACTGCCGCCGGCGCCGAGACTGCCCCTGCTGCGCGACCCCGCCGACACCACCCCGCCCCGCTTCGTCCGTTCCGCCGCCGAACTCGACGCCGGAACCTGGGCGGAACTGCGCGCCCGGTGCGCCGAACACGCGGTCACGCCGACCGCCGCCCTGCTCGCTGCCTTCGCCGTCGTACTCGGCCGGTGGGGCGCCGGGGAACGCGTATGCCTGAACACCACCCTGTTCGACCGCCCGGAGGACGAGGGCGGGGCCGAGGGCGTGGTCGGCGACTTCACCACCACCGCCCTGGTCGGCACACCCCGCTTCGACCCCGTCGACTGGAAGGGCTTCGCCGAGTACGCCACCGCCGTCAACCACCGGTTCTGGGAGGACCTGGACCACCGGTCCGTCTCCGGCGTCGAGGTGCTCCGGGGGCTGCGGGCGCAGGACGCGCCGGCGGTGGGAGCCCCCAGCCACCCGGTGGTCTTCACCAGCGGGGTGGGCCTCGCGGGCGACGGGGAACCCCCGGCCGCCTGGATCGGCCAGGAGGTCCACGGCATCTCCCAGACCCCGCAGGTCCTGTTCGACCACATCGTGTGGGACGAGGGCGGACGGCTCCGCCTGGCCTGGGACACCGTCGAGGGCGCCTTCCCCGAGGGCTGGATCCAGGCCCTCCTGGACGCCTACGTACGTCTGTTGCGCACCCTCACGGACGCCGGCGCCTGGCGCGACACCGCGCTGGGCTGGGATCCCTCCTTCCACCCGGAGGAACCCCTGGACGCCGTGCCCTTCCCGGACGCCGGCCCCCTGCTGCACGACCCGGCCGTCGACGCGGCACAGCGCTACCCGCGGCACCCCGCGCTGCGCACCTCCGCCGCCACCGTCACCCACGCCCGCCTCGCGGACAACGCCGCCGCCACCGCGGCCCTGCTGACCGCGCGGGGGGTGGGCCCCGGCGACATGGTCGCCGTCGCCTGCGAGAAGGGCGCCGCGCAGATCACCGCCGTACTCGGCGTCAGCCTGAGCGGAGCGGGCTACCTGCCGGTCGAGCCCTCCTGGCCCGCCGCCCGCGTCGCCGCCGTCTGCGAACGCGCCGGGGTCCGGCACGCGCTGACCGGCCGCGGTGTGAAGACGGACTGGCCCGACGGCGTCACCGCGCACCGCCTGACCGCAGCGGGGCGTCCCGCCCGCGGCGCCGCCGCCGCCACCGCCGGATCCGCGGTCCCCGCCGTCGTTCCGCGCCCCGACGACCTCGCCTACACCATCTTCACCTCCGGCTCCACCGGCAGCCCCAAGGGCGTGGAGATCCAGCACCGGGCCGCCCGCACCACCGTCGACGACATCGTCGACCGGTTCGGCATCGGCCCCGAGGACCGCGTACTGGCGCTGTCCGCGCTCAGCTTCGACCTGTCCGTGTTCGACGTCTACGGCGTCCTCGGCGCCGGCGGCTGCCTGGTCCTGCCCGAGCCCGCCCGGCAACGCGACCCGCAGCACTGGCTGGAACTGGCCGGCCGGCACGGCGTCACCGTCTGGAACACCGCCCCCGCCCTGCTCGAAATGCTCGTCGAGTACGCGGAGATGGAACCCGACGAGGCCGCCACCGCGCTGAGCTCCCTGCGCCTGGTGATGCTCTCCGGCGACTGGATCCCCCTGACCCTGCCCGACCGGCTGCGCCGACTCGCCCCGCAGGCGAAGGTGATGAGCCTGGGCGGGGCCACCGAGGCGTCCATCTGGTCCATCACCTACCCGGTGGAGCGCACCGACCCGGACTGGGTCAGCATCCCCTACGGCCGGGCCCTGCGCGGCCAGAGCTTCCTCGTCCTCGACGAGGACGGCGGCCCCTGTCCGGTCGGCGAGGCGGGGGAGCTGTTCATCGGCGGCGACGGACTGGCCCGCGGCTACACCGCCGACCCGGCGCAGACGGCCGAGCGGTTCGCCGTCCACCCCGTACTGGGCCGCAGGCTGTACCGGACCGGCGACCTGGGCCGGTGGACCGCCGACGGCACCATCGAGTTCCTCGGCCGCGTCGACCGGCAGGTGAAGATACGCGGGCACCGCATCGAACTCGGCGAGGTGGAGGCCGTGCTCGCCCGGCACCCCTCGGTCCGGCAGTGCGTGGTGTCGTCGGTGCGCGGGCCCGACGGGCGGCCCCGGCTGGTCGCGCACCTCTCGCCCCGGGGCGCGAGCGAGCCGCCCACGGCCGAGGAACTGGCGGACGGCCTGCGCGAACGGCTGCCCGACTACATGGTGCCCAGCAGGTTCGTCATCCTGGACCAGCTCCCGGTCACGGCCAACGGCAAGATCGACCACGCGGCGCTGACCGCGACGGGACCGGGCGCCGTACCGGGTGTCGCACCGGGTGTCGCACCGGGTGCCGCACCGGCCGCGGACGCCGAAGTGCCCTCTTCGGACACCGGGTCCGGCGCCCTCACCGCCGGACGGAGCGGACCCGTCGCGGCCCCGCGGACGGGACCGGCCGTCGCCGGCCTCGCCGAGGGCCCGGCGTGGATCGCCGCCGCGGTCGCCGAGGCGGCGGCGCAGGGTCTCGAGGCCGCCCTCGTGGTCCGGCCCGGCGGGCTCCGGCCGGACGAAGCGCTGGAGGCGTCCGCCCGCTGGCTGCGCCACGTCGCACGCCTCACCGGCTCCGCCGCCGAGACGCGCCTGTCCGCCGACGGGCTCGCCGAGGTGGTCTGCGCCCCCTCCGGCGGCGGAGCCACGGTGCCCTCCCCGGCCCCGGTGTCCGGCGCGCCGGGCCCGGACCGGAGCGCCGGGGACCACGGCGCGCAGGCGCCCACAGGGAACCGGCCGTCGTCCCGGGGCCACCGGCCCGGCGCGGACACGCCCGTGGACCCGGAGGTCCTGGACGCGCTCACCGCGGTCCTGGCCGACTTCACCGACGTCCCCGTGACGCCCGACAGCACCTTCGGTGCCCTCGGCGCGACCTCGCTCACCCTCGTCCTCACCCACCGCAGGCTCCGCGAGGGCATCGCGCCCCGGCTCGCGCTGGCCGACATGTTCGAGCACCCCACCGTCGCCGCCCTGGCCGCCCGCATCACCGCACAACGCGCCCAGGACGCCTCCGCGCCCGGCGCCACCGGGTCCACGCGTACCGGCGCCCCCGCCACGGGCCCGGCCCGGGACGCCTCCGCGTCCGGTGCCACCGGGTCCACGCGCACCGGCATCCCAGCCACGGGCCCGGCCCGGGACGCCTCCGCGTCCGGTGCCACCGGGTCCACGCGTACCGGCGCCCCCGCCACGGGCCCCGCCCCCGCGCCCGCCGTCCCGCAGCCCGAACGACCCGCGCGCAGAAGCTCCCGCCTCGCCGCACGCGCCCTCGCCGAGGAGACCGCACGATGACCGAACCGACTTCCTCCCGGGGCCCCGCGCCGGGCGCCGAGCCCGGCCCTCCGGCCGTGGACGACGACCTGATCGCGGTCACCGCCCTGGACTGCCGGTTCCCCGGCGCGCCCGACACGGCGGCCTTCTGGGACCTGCTGGTGGGCGGCCGCAGCGGACTGACCCGGCACGACGAGCGGGAACTCGCCGAACGCGGTGTCCCCGCGAAGCTGCTGGCCAACCCCGCCCACATACCCGTCAGCGGGATCATCGAGGAGCAGGACCACTTCGACCCCGAGCCGTTCGGCCTGACCGACGCCGAGGCGGCCGTGATGGACCCCCAGCAGCGGCTCTTCCTCGAGGCCTGCCTGCGCGCCCTGGAGAGCGCCGGGCACGGCGGCGGCGCCGGTGCGGGCGCCGTGGGCGTCTTCGCCGGTGCCGCCCACAGCGACTACCTCGCCCGCAACCTCGCCGACCGGTACGCCGCCTCCGCCACCGACCCCGTCGGCAGCCTCCAGGCGGCCCTCGCGGGAGTCGCCGACTACCTCCCCCTGCACGTCGCGCACCGCCTCGCGCTCACCGGACCCGCCGTCGCGGTCGGCACCGCGTGCTCGACCTCGCTGGTGGCGGTGCACCTGGCGGCCCAGTCCCTGCTGGCGGGGGAGTGCGACACCGCCCTCGCCGGCGGCGCCTCCCTGATCGTCCCGCAGGGCCGGGGCTACCTCCACGTCCCCGACGGGATCTTCTCCGCCGACGGGCACGTCCGTACCTTCTCCGCCGAGGGCACCGGCATCGTGCACACCCAGGGCGTCGGCGTGGCCGTCCTGCGGCGGCTCCGCGACGCCCTCGCCGACGGTGACCCGGTGCTGGCCGTCCTGCACGGCTCGGCCGTGAACAACGACGGCGGCGACCGCACCGGCTTCACCGCCCCCTCGCCGCGCGGACAGGCCCGGGTGGTCTCCGAGGCGCTCGCGGTCGCCGGCCTCACCCCGGGGGACATCGGCTACGTCGAGGCCCACGGCACCGCCACCCGCCTCGGCGACGTCGTCGAAGTCGCCGCGCTGCGCCGCGTCTTCGGCGACACCGGCCCGGCCTGGTGCGCCCTGGGCTCGGTCAAGAGCAACATCGGACACGCCAACTCGGCCGCCGGCATCGCCGGTTTCGCCAAGACCGTCCTCGCCCTGCACCACGGCGTACTGCCGCCCACCCTGGACGCCCGGCCCCTCAACCCCGACCTCCAGCTGGACGACTCGCCCTTCACCGTCGTCCACGAGCCCACCGACTGGGCCGGGCAACGGTACGCGGGCGTCAGCTCCTTCGGCATCGGCGGCACCAACTGCCACGTGATCCTGGGCAGCGCTCCCGTACGGCCCGATCCCCCCGCCGATCCACGGCCCCAGCTCGTCCTGCTCAGCGCGCACCGCGACGACGCCCTCGCCCGTGTCGCCGAGGAGACCGCCACCGCCCTGCACACCACGGAGGTCGCGCCCGCCGACGCGGCCCACACCCTGCACACCGGCCGCGCCGCGCTGCCGTACCGTGCCGCCGCCGTGATCACCGGGGCGGCGGAGGCCGACGGCCGCGCCCTGCGCACCGCCCCGCGGCGCCGGCCCGGTCCCACCCCGCCCCGGATCGTGCTGGCCTTCCCCGGCGGCGGAGCGCAGCACCCGGGCATGGGCGCCCAACTGTGCGCAGAGGAAGAAGAGTTCGACCGCACCGTGCGTGAGTGCGCCGGTCTCTTCGACGACGGGACCGGTGCGGGCCTCACCGAGCTGATCACCGCCGACCCGTCCGACGAGCACGCGCGCCGGCTGCTGCGCGACCCCGCCCACGGACTGCCCGCCCTGTTCACCGTCTCCCTGGCCGCCGCGCGCACGCTGCGCTCCTGGGGCGTGGAACCGGACGCGGTGGTCGGCCACAGCCTCGGCGAGTACGTGGCCGCCGTGCTGTCCGGAGCCCTGTCCCTGCCCGACGCCGCGACACTGGTGGCGGTCCGCTCGCGCGGCATGTCCCGGGCGGCGGGCGGCGGAGTGATGCTGACGGTCCCGCTGACCGAGCGGCGGACCCTGGCCCTGCTCGCCGACCACCCGGAACTGGACCTGGCCGCCGTCAACGGCCCGCGGTCCTGCGTGGTGTCCGGACCCGTGCCGGCCGTGGCCGAAGTGGAGCGGGCCTTGGCCGCACGCGGTGAGCGCACCGTACGGCTCTCCCTCGACGCGGCCGCCCACTCGCGCCTGGTCGACCCCGTCCTGCCCGAACTGCGCGCGGCAGCCGAAACCGTTCAGCCGCGTGTTCCCGGCATACCGCTCGCCACCACCCTCACCGGGAAGCTGCTGGACACCGCTCCCGGCGCCGACCACTGGGTGGCGCACCTGCGGTCCACGGTGCGCTTCTCCGACGCCCTGGCCACCGCCCTGGGCGAAGGGCCGGCCGTCCTCGTCCAGGCGGGGCCCGGCGGCGCACTGCTCCAACTGGCCCGTCAGCAGGGGGACCGGCGGCCCCTGGCCACCCTGGCCACCTTCCCCGACCGCGACGAACCCCGCGCGGGACGTGCCGCGCTGCTCGCGGCCGCCGGGGAACTGTGGACGCACGGAGTCCCCCTGGACGCCGCGGCCCTGCACCGCCCGGGACGACGCCGCGCCGTGCTGCCGGGCCTGCCCATGGAGCGCCGCAGGCTGTGGATCGATCCGCCCGCGGCCACCCCGTCGACCACCGTGGGGGCGCAGTCCGCCCCGGACGAGTCCGAACCCTTCCAACTGCCCGTCTGGCGGCGCACACCGCCCGTCGAGGCGGACCATTCGGCGCTGCGGGGCCGCTGGCTCGTGGCCGGTCCGCCCGAGTCACCGACGGCCGAGCGGGTACGAGCCGCGCTGACCGCCGCCGGAGCCCGCACCGTCACCCTCGACGAGGCGGTCCGCGACCCCGGTACCCCGTGCGACGGCGTCGTCGTGGTCGGCCCGCACGGTGACACCGGCGACGACCCGGCGGAAACCGTCAGCGCGTCGGTCCTGCGGTACGCGCAGGTGGCGCGGGCCGCCGCGCCCTGGGCGCACCGCACCTGCCTGCTGCACCTCGGCCACGACACCCAGCAGGTGGAGAGCGCCGACCGGCCCGCGCCCCAGGCCGCCGCCGCCCTCGCCGTTCCCCGCGTCCTCGCCCAGGAGTTCCCGGGCCTGCGCTGGCGCTCGGTGGACCTGCCGGCCGGAGTGCCGGACACCGACGGCCTCCGGGCCGTCCTGGCGGAGGCCGCGGACCTGGCGTCGGGAGGCCCGAGCGGCATCGAGTGCGCCCTGCGCGGCGGACACCGCTGGACGCGCGACATCACCCCCTGGCGGCCGTCCGCACCGGACGCGGACGGCCCGGCCGGCGCCGACGGCGGGACGGGCACGGCGGTGATCCTGGGCGGCCTCGGCGACGTGGGCCTGGCCCTGGCCGGGCACCTGGCCCGCTCCGGACGGCGGGTCGTGGTGACCGGCCGCACCGGGCTCCCCCCGGCCCCCGCCCCGGGCAGCACCGAGGCCGAACGGGCGGAGACGATCCGTGACCTGCGGGCGGCCGGCGCCGACATCGAGGTCCGCGCCGCGGACGCCGCGGACACCACCGCCACCACGGCCCTGCTGCGGGAACTGACCGACCGCGACGGCCCGCTGGACCTGGTCGTGCACGCCGCCGGCGTGGTCGCCTCCGCCGCCGTCGCACCCCTGCGGGCCACTGAGGAGCAGGCCGTGCGCGCACACGCGCACGCCAAGGTCACCGCGGCCCTCGCGCTGCGCGCCGCCGTGCACGCCCTCCCCTCCGGACGCCGCCCGGCGACCGTCCTGCTGATGTCCTCCGCCACGGCGTTCGTCGGCGGCCTCGGCCTCGCCCCGTACGCCGCGGTCAACCGCTACCTGGACGCCCTCGCCGAACACGAGCGCACCACGGGGACGGGAACACCCCGCTGGATCAGCGTGGCCTGGGACGGCTGGCGGGTGGGCCCCGGCGGGAGCGAACGCACCGTGGCCTCCCGGCACTCGATCGGCCTGGCCGACGGCATGCGCACCGTGGACCGGCTGCTGGCACTCGCGGCCCGGGGCCGTGCCCCGGCCTCCGTCGCCGTCTCGCCGGCCGACCTCGCGCCCCGCACCGCGGGCACGCCCACCGCCGTACCGGCTCCCGGCACGCCCATGACGGAACCGGGGACCGGTGCGGTGTTCACCACCGACGCCCAGACGCAGCTGGCCGAGGTCTGGTCGGATCTGCTGGGCTTCCCCGTCACCGACCGCGACGCCGACTTCTTCGCCCTCGGCGGGCACTCCCTGCTGGCCACCCGGATGCTGGCCCGGCTGCGCGACGACCACGGGGCCGACCTGCGGCTGCAGGACCTGCTCGCCCGGCCGACCATCGCGGCGCTGGCCCCGCTGCTGCCCGGCGGGGAACCGCGGCGCGCCGCCGCCACGCCGGCGGACACGGGCGTCCCTTCCCCGCAACCGGCCGACGGCCCGCGGGAGTTCCCCCTCACCCGGGTGCAGCACGCCTACTGGGTCGGCGGATCGGGCGGCTACCGCCTCGGCGACGTCCCCTGCTCCTTCCACCTGGAGTACGACTGCCCCGGCCTGGACACCGACCGCTACGAGGAGGCGTGGAACGCGGTCGTCGCGCGCCATCCGATGCTGCGCGCGGTCGTCTCCCCGGAGGGCCGCAACCGGGTGCTCGACAAGGTGCCCCGCTACCGGATCCGTGTGCAGGACCTGACGAAGGACGACGACACCGAGCGCGCCCGGAAACTGGAACGCGTCCGCGAGCGCATGGTGCGCCGCGAACCCCGGCCGGGCCGCTGGCCCCTGGTCGACATCCGGGCCGCCCGACTGCCCGGCGACGTGATCCGCCTGTTCGTCAACGTGGACGTGCTGGTGTGCGACACCGCCAGCTACCTGATCTGGGACCGCGAACTGCGCACCCTCTACCAGGACCCCGACGCCCGACTGCTCCCGCTGGAGACCACCTTCGCGGACTGCGTGGCCGCGCTCGAACGCCGTGCCGAGGGCCCCGGGCACGCGCGGGCCGCCGCCTACTGGCGGGCCCGGCTGGACGCCCTGCCCGGCGCACCCGCCCTGCCCGTACGCACCGTCGAACCCGGTGACCGGCCCCGCTTCGCACGGCGCACCGCCCGCCTGGAACCGGACCGCTGGGACGCCCTCAAGGCCGAGGCCGCCCGGCGTGGGCTGACCCCCACGGCCGTCCTGCTGACGGTCTACGGCGAGGCACTCGCCGAGTGGTCCGGACAGGACCGGTTCGCCGTCACCCTCACCCTCTTCGACCGGCCCGCGCACCTGCCCGGGGCGGACGCCGTGGTCGGCGACTTCACCTCGCTGATGCTGCACGAGGTCGACCGCTCGGACACCCGCTGCTTCGCCGACGCCGCCGTACGGGCCCAGCGCACCCTCTTCGAGGATCTGGACCACCGGGAGTTCTCCGCGCTCGACCTGCTGGCCGAGAAGTCCTCGCGCACCGGCCGCACCGAGTCCGTCCCCGTGGTCTTCACCAGCGCCCTGGGCCTGTCCGGGCCGCTCGGCGGCGGACACGACCTGGACTGGGCGGGCACACCGGTGTACGGCGTGAGCAGCACCCCGCAGACCTGGCTGGACCACCAGGTGATCGAGCAGCACGGCGCGCTCCTGCTCCAGTGGGACGTACTGGAGAACGCCCTGCCCGCCGACGAGGCGGACGCGGCCTTCGCCGCCTACACCGAGCGGGTGCGCCGGCTGGCCGACGCACCGAAGGCATGGGACCTCCACGAGTCCCGCACCGAGCCCGCCGTCCCGGCCCGTACCGCGTCCGCCGCCCCGGCCCGCACACCGGAACGGGCCCTGCCCGCCGGTCCGGGCCCGGTTCCCGACACCGACGCGGCCATGCTGCTGCACGAGGGCGACGGCGGCCGCCCGCTGTTCCTGATGCACCCCTCCGGCGGGGACGTGCTGTGCTACGGCGAACTCGCCCGTCACCTCACCGACGGCCGGCCCGTCGTGGCCCTCACCGACCCCGCCCTCACCGGCGGCACCGGGCCGCGGACCATCGCCGAGATGACCGACCGCTACCTCGCCGCGCTCCGCGCCCACCAGCCGCGGGGCCCCTACCTGCTGGGCGGCTGGTCGATGGGCGGCACGGTCGCCCACCAGATGGCCGTGGAGCTCCAGCGACGCGGTGAGCGGACCGACCTGCTGGTCCTGATCGACTCCAACACCCCCGACCGCATCCGGGAGCTGGGCGGCACCGACCGTGCCCAGGACACCGCCTTCGCGGCCGTCCGCTACCTGCGCTCACTGGAGGCGTTCCTCGACCTCGACCTGGACCTCGGCGCGGACGCGGAGACGGTCCGCACCGCCCCGGACCCGGCGGCGGTACGCCGGACCGTCACCGAACGGCTGCGGCAGGCCGGCCTGCTCGGCCCGCGGGACACCGCCGACGCCCGCCTCGAGGTCTTCGAACGCCACCTGCGGGCGCTGGCCGACCACCGGGCCGGACACCTCACCGATCCCGCCACCCGTCTGCTGCTGATCGCCGCGTCCCGTCCCTCGCCGCACAACGCCGGTGTCGGCATGGGCGTGGACGACGCGGGAGACCTGCCCGCCCTGGGCTGGCTGCCGCACGTCAGCGGCCCGGTGGACGCCCACACGGTAGACGGCCACCACTACTCCCTGCTGCACGACCCCGCGGTCCGGCGGACCGCCGCCCTGATCGACCGGGCCCTGGCCGCCGTACGCCCCGGCCGGTGAACCCGGCCGTCCGCCCCGACACCCGAACCTCTCGCGGAAAGCAACCATGCACCAGCACTCCTCACCCCGTGCCCCCCTCTCCCGCAGATCCGCCCTCACCGCCCTCGTGGCGGTCGGCGCCCTGCTGCTGAGCGCCTGCTCCGGCACACCCGCCGCCGACACCCCGCCGGCCCGCACCGGCGCGCCCGTCGACGGCGGCACCCTGCGGTACGCCGTCGCCGGATCCCCGGCCACCGCCAGTGACGACCCGCACGGCGGTCTCGGCAACGAGTCCGACGTGCTGCGCTTCGCCCTGACCTACGACGTCCTGACCGTCCCCGGCGAGGACGGGAAGACCCGGCCGCGACTCGCCACGTCGTGGAAACCCAACGACGCCATGGACCGCTGGACCCTCACCCTGCGCGAGGAGGCCCGCTTCACCGACGGCACGCCCGTGCGCGCCGCCGACGTGCTGTACTCCCTGCGCCGTATCGGCGAGAAGGCCGCCGAGAACTACGGCCGGCTCGCCGACTTCGACATGGCGAAGTCCACCGCCCCCGACGAGCACACCGTCGTCCTGGCCACCCGCGCCCCGATGGCCGACGCGCCCCGGGCCCTGGAATCCGTCACCTTCGTCGTGCCCGAGGGCACCGAGGACTTCTCCCGCCCCGTCACGGGCTCGGGCCCCTACCGGGTGGAGCGGACCGGCGCCCAGACCACCGCCCTGACCCGCAACGACAAGTGGTGGGGCGAGCGCCCGCACCTGGACCGGATCGAGATCCAGGCCGTCGCCGACCCGCAGGCACGGGCCGACGCCGTCGCCTCCGGGCAGGCCGACGTCGCCGGCAGCGTCAGCCCCGCCGCCGTCAAGAGCGCCGGATCCTCGGCGCGGACCCAGGTCGTCCGGCGCGACGGAGTCACCGAGTACCCGTTCGTCATGCGCCTGGACACCGCGCCGTTCGACGACCCCCGGGTCCGCGAGGCGTTCCGCCTCGCCGCCGACCGCACGTCCCTGGTCGACACCGTGTTCCTCGGCTACGGCAAGGTCGCCAACGACCTCCCCACCCCCTACGACCCCTCGGCCCCGAAGGACCTGCCGCAGCGCACCCGCGACGTGGCGAAGGCCAGGAAGCTGCTGGCCGAGGCCGGCCACGCCGACGGACTGACCGTCACCCTGCACACCACCACCTCCTACCCCGGCATGGACACCGCCGCCACCCTCTACGCCCAGCAGCTCGCCGACATCGGCGTCGACGCGGAGGTCGAGGTCGAGCCGGCGGACACCTACTGGACCGCCGTCTACGCCAAGAAGGCGTTCTACACCGGCTACTACGGCGGCATCTCCTTCCCCGACCTCGTCCGTGTCGGGCTGCTGTCCGACTCCCCGACCAACGAGACCGCCTGGCGCAGCGAGACCTTCGACGACGGCTTCGCCCGCGCCATGTCGACCGCGGACGACGCGCGGCGCGAGGAACTGCTCTCCGGCATCCAGCGCGAGCTGTGGAAGGACGGCGGCTACGTCGTCTGGGGCACCGGGGACGGCCTGGACCTCGCCGCCCCCGGGGTGCGCGGACTGCCCGACGGGCCCGGGTTCCAGCGCATGTTCATCGACCAGGTGTGGATGGCCAAGTGACACTGCGCACCGTCGGCCGCGCCCTGCGCCCGGCCGGCCGGGCCGCCGCCCTGGCCGTCGCCGCCACGGCCGTGGTCTTCGCGGCCACCGAACTGCTCCCCGGGGACGCCGGGGAGCTGAGGACGGCGGGCCGGGCCTCCGAGGAGGACGTCGCGGCGGAGCGGGAGCGCCTCGGGCTGGACCGGCCGGCCGCGGTGCGCTACCTCGACTGGCTCTACGGCCTGGCTTGGGGGGACCTGGGACGCTCGCTGGCGGGCGGCAGACCGGTGGCGACGCTGTTCGCCGAACGGCTGCCCGCCACCGCCGTCCTGGTCGCGGTGGCGCTCGTGGTCACCGTGCTGCTCACCGCGACGGCCCTGACCGTGACGTACCTGCGCGGCGGCCGGGGCGGCTCGGCCGCCACCGGACTGGCCGCCGTGCCGCAGCCGGTCTACGCGGCGGTGCTCGGCGCGGTCCTGGCGGGACTGCTGGGCTGGCTTCCTCCCGTGTCCCTGCTGCCGCCCGGCGGCTCCCCCCTGGCGGACCCCCGGCTCCTGGTGCTGCCCGCGCTCACCCTGGCACTGCCCTCGGCCGCGTTCGCCACCGCCTTGCTGCGCGGGGCGCTGGCCGACACCCTGCGCCGCCCGCACGTGACCGACGCACGGCTGCGCGGCCTGCCCGCCCCGCTCGTGCTGCACCGGCACGTCCTGCCCTTCCTGTCCGCGCCGGCACTCCAGGTGACGGCCCTGCTGGCCGGCGGTCTCGTGGCGGGCACCGCCCTGGTGGAGACGCTGTTCGGCTATCCGGGCACCGGACAGCTGCTGGTGTCCGCCGTCGCGGTGCGGGACGTTCCCGTGATCCAGGCCGCGGCCCTCCTCCCGGCCGCCGTCCTGCTGCTGGGCATGCTCCTGGCCGACCTGGCCGCCCGCCGCACCACGGTGCCCGGCCACGCGGGGGACACCGGCCCGTCGGGACCGGTACCGGGACCGGGGAGGGCCGTATGACCGGCCGGTCCCTGCCGCTCCTGCCCGGAGCCGTCCGTCCTGCGGTGTCCGTGGCCGCGGCCCTCGCACTGCTGGTGTGCGTGCCGCTCGGCCGGTACGCCGCTCCGCACCCACCGGAGCGAACGGTCGCCGCCCCCTGGGTGCCGCCGGGCGGACGGCATCCGCTGGGCACCGACGTCCTGGGACGGGACGTGCTGTCCCGGGTCCTGGCCGGGGGCACCCAGCTCCTGACGGTGTCCCTGATCGCCGCGATCGCCGCCGTCGCCTGCGGCACGGGCCTCGGACTGGCCGCGGGCTGGTCGCAAGGCCGTGTCTCCCGCACCGTACGGGCCCTGTGCGACCTGCTGCTGGCAGTCCCCGCCCTGGTCCTGGCCCTGGTGCTGGCCACCGCCCTGCCGGGGGCCACGGCGGTCGTCGTGGCGGCCGTGCTCGCGGGAGCCCCGCTCACCGCACGGGTCGTCGGCACGCAGTGCGCGCAGCTGCGCGGCAGCGGGCACGTGCACGCCGCCGTCGAGCGCGGCGAGCGCGTACCCGCCGTCCTGTTCCACGAGGTGCTGCCCGCCCTGCGCCGCCTGGTGGCCGCCGACGCCGGGCTCCGGCTCGTCACGGCGCTGCAGATCGCCGCGGCCCTCGCCGTACTCGGCCTGGGACCCCAGCCCCCGGACCCCGACTGGGCCCTGATGCTGAGCGAGAACCTGCCCGGCGCCGCGCTCAACCCCTGGGCGCTGCTGGCACCCGCGGTCCCCCTGGCGGGCTGCGCCTGGGTGTTCGCCGCGGCCGCCCGGACGGCCGCCCGGACTCCGGGGGAGACGACATGACGAACCGCACCCACGGTGAGCCGCTCCCCGTCGGCGCCCCGCTGCTGGCCGCCGAGGGCCTGACCGTCCGCCGTGCCCTCGACGGAGCCGTCGTCCTGCCGCCGGTCGACCTCCGCGTCGGCCCGGGGCAGGTGCTGGCCGTCACCGGAGCGTCCGGTGCCGGCAAGTCCACGCTGCTGCGCGCCCTGCTCGACGTCCTCCCGGACGGACTGCACCGCGCTGCGGGCACCGTGCGCTGGCGCGGTGCGACGGTGCCGCAGGGCCGGGCGGCCGGGCGGTGGCGGCGTGCCCGGTGCGGCTGGCTGGCGCAGGACCCGGGCGCGTCCCTCCATCCGCTGTGGCGCGTGGACCGGCTGATCGGCGAGGAGTTCACCGGCGACGCCGCCGCCCGCGGCCGGCGGGTCGAGGCACTGATGCACAGCCTGGGCCTCCCGCCCCGGCTCGCCTCCCACCGGGCGGGGGAACTCTCGGGCGGACAGGCCCAGCGGGTCGCCCTGGCCCGGGCTCTGTGCACCGATCCGGAACTGCTCGTCCTCGACGAGCCGACCTCGGCACTGGACCGCGCGACGGCCGACCTGGTGGCCGAAGCGGTGCGGTCCCGCCGGGGAGTTCCCGGCCGGTGCGTCGTCCTGGTCACCCACGACGCCCGGCTGGCCGCGGAACTGGCCGACCGGACACTGGCACTCGCCGCGGACGCGGGCCCGGCCTCTCCCGCGGACCTCCCCGCACGGGTCACGGCGCGGGCGGCCGGCGCCGCACGGGGACGGACGCCGCGCTTCCCGGAGAGGGAGCCGCGCGGCCCGGTCACCGGTCCCGCGCCGCTCCGGGGCGGACACCCGTCCCGCACGGTCGGCCCTGCCCCGTCTCCGGCCGCCGTGCTGTCGGCGCGGGCCCTGACCCTGCTCACCCCGGACGGCACACCGTTGCTCGACCCCACCGACCTGGACCTGCCGGCGGGCGGCTGGCTCGCCGTCACCGGGCCGTCGGGCAGCGGCAAGACGACCCTGCTGCACGCACTCGTGGGCCGTCGTCCGCCGGCCGGCGGACACCTGCTCCTGCACGGACGCCCGTTGCCCGCCGGGACCCGTTCGCGTGACCGGGGGATGCTGCGCGCCGTCCAACTGGCCGGACAGGACACGGTGGCGGAGCTCAACCCGGCGCACACCGCGGGCCGGGCGGTGGCCCGGCCGCTGAAGGTGTTCCACGGGACGACCACGGCGGCCGGGCGGGAACGCGTACGGGAACTCCTCGAAGCCGTGGGACTCCCCGCCGAGCTGGCCGGACGCAGACCGGCGGCGCTCTCCGGCGGCCAGCGCCGCCGGGTCGTCCTCGCCCGGGCGCTCGCCGCCGAGCCCGACGTGCTGCTGCTGGACGAACCCACCGCGGGCCTGGATCCCGACTCGGCACGGCTCGTCCTCGACCTGCTGGACCGGCTGCGGGAGGACGGTCCCGCCGTCCTGACCGTGACGCACGACGCCGGCACGGCCGACCGTGCCGACCACGTCCTCCACCTGACCGGGCGCCGCCTGGCCCCGCGACCGGCCACGCCCTCCGACCACCCCCACGACGACAGAGACGACAGAACGGAGCACCTCGGTGTCCGACCACACGACGGCTGAACACACCGGCCGGCCGGCGGAGTTGCTGGCCGCCCATCCCTGGGTGGCCCGGGCCCGCCCCGCACCCGACGGCGGCGTCCACGTCGTTCCCCACCCGGACGCCGTGACCGCCGCACCCGAGCCGGGCCCCTTGATGCGCGAGCACCTCGAACAGTGGGCCGAGGTCTACGAGTGGACGTACGAGACGGCCGAGGGACGGCACGCCGACGACCTCGACCTGTCCGGGTGGCGGGCCTCCGACACCGGAGCACCGCTGCCCGAGGCCCACATGCGGGACTGGGCGGACCGCACGGTGGACCTCGTCCTGGCCCGGCGCCCGAGGAGAGTCCTCGAACTCGGCTGCGGCACCGGCCTGCTCGCCCACCGCCTGCACCCGCACCTGGACGGGTACGCCGGCACCGACGTCGCCCAGGTCGCGGTGGACCGCCTCGCCGCAGCCGGCCTGCCCCGCACCGCGTTCGTCCGGGCCGCCGCCCACGAGACGGCCGCCTCCCGGGTGCGGGACGCCATGGACGCCGCCTTCGGTCCCGGCGCGCTCCCCGACTGCGTACTGCTCAACTCGGTCACCCAGTGCTTCCCCGACCTGGCCTACCTGACGGCCGTCCTGCACGGGGCGCTGTCCGCCGTCGAGGACGGCGGCACCGTGATCGTCGGGGACATCCGGCACTCCGGCCTGCTGCTCGACCACTTCGAACGGCTGGAACGGGCGCGCGACCCCGAGGCGGACGACACGACGATCGCCGCCAGGGCGGCGGCCGCCGCCGAGACGGACCCGGAACTGTCCTTCGCCCCGGCGGCCGTCGCCGCGGCGATCGCGGACCTGCCGCGGCCGGTCCGGATGAGCGTGCACGCCCGCACCATGGCCGAGGACACCGAACTCACCCGCTACCGCTACGACATCGTGCTGCGCGTCGACGGCCCGGGCACGCGCCGGGTGCGCCGCACGCCCTGGGACGGACACCGGGGGAGCGGTGTCCTGCGGGAGGCGCTGCACGGCGCGCTCGACGGGGGTCCCGTCGTCGTCCACGGCATCCCCAACGCCCTTCTCCACGACGCCCCCGGGGCGGTGACCCCGTACGCCCTGCGCGAGGCCCTGGAGGGAGCGGACGCCGCCGTACTGCTCGACGCCGCCGACCCGCGCATGCTGGCCGTGGCGTCGCCCGCGGACTGCGCCCCCGCCGCCGCGGAGGTGCCGATGCCTCCCGGCCCGACCGCCCACGAACCGTTCCCCCTGTTCGTGCGGCGCCGCCTGCCCGAGGTGCTGCGCGACCACCTGCGCCGGGCCGAGCCGGGCACGACCCCGCCGGCGATCACCGTGGTGGACGGCGGCCGCCCGTGAACGGCGCCCTCACCGACGAGGTCCTCACCGGCCTCCCGGGCGTGACGGACTGGCAGCTGGTGCGCGGCGGTGCGCGGGACGCCCTGCTGGTGGCGGGCCCGCCTCCGGACCCACGGACGCCGGCCGGTACGGGCCACGACGACACCCGCGCCGCGAGCCGGGCCGCGGACGCCGGTGACGCCGCCGTACGCGGTACCGATCCGGCCGCCCTTCCGGCGTCGATGCGGCAGCTCGACGAGACGGCGCTGCTGACGATGGCCCGGGTGCTCGACCGGACCCGGCTGTTCCGCGACGCCGGCCGGCCCGGCACCGAAGAGGTCCTCGGGGCCCTGGCGGTCGCGCCCCGGCACGCGTGGATCGTACGGCGCTGGCTGCGCACCCTGACCGCGGAGGGCCGGCTCCGCCGGGACCCGGAAACGGGCCGCCACCACTCCCTGGTGGCCCCGGACCGCCGTGACCACGCCCGGGCGCTGCGCGAACTGGACGGCGCCTGCGCGGGTCTGGGCTACCCGGCCGCCATGACCCGGTTCTTCCGGGCCGCGGCCGAACGGCTCCCCCTGCTGCTCCAGGACCGCACGTCCCTGCAGGAGGTCCTCTTCCCCGACGGGGAGACGGGCACCGCGCGGGGCAACTACCGCGACAGCGCCCCCAGCCGCTGGGCCAACCACGCCGCCGCGTCCCTGATCGCGGACGAGGCGCGCCGCCGGACGGCGCCGGCTCCCCTGCGCGTCCTCGAAGCGGGCGCCGGAGTGGGCGGCACCACCGGCACCGTCCTGGAGGCGCTCGGCGACCTGCCCGTCGACTACCTGTTCACGGACGTCTCCCCGTTCTTCCTGCGGGCGGCCGGAGACGCCTTCGGCGACCGACCCGGCCTGCGGCACGCCCTGTTCGACATCCAGACCGACCCGCTCGCGCAGGGCCTTGAGCCGGAATCCCAGGACGTCGTCCTGGCGGCGAACGTCCTGCACAACGCACGGCACGCCGGACGCGCCCTGGCGGCCCTGCGGGAACTGCTGGCCCCCGGCGGGCTGCTGGTCCTGGTCGAGTCGTGCCAGGAGCACTACCAGGCGCTCACCTCCATGTACCTGCTGATGTCACCGGCCCCCGGTGAACAGGGCTGGTTCACGGACCTGCGAGCCGGCCAGGACCGGGTCTTCCTCACCGCCGGGGAGTGGACGGGGCAACTGGACGCGGCGGGCTTCGACCCGCTGCCCGTCCTGCCGCACGAGGCACACCCCCTGGCCGCGGCCGCGGGCCAGCGCGTCATCGCGGGACGCGTCAGAACCCGCGGCGCCCGCCCCGACCCCGGCCGGGTCCGCGCCGCGCTCGCCGGCCGGCTGCCCCCCGCCCTCCCCCTCCCGCGGATCCACACCGTGGACCACATCATTCGCCCCACCAACCCGACTGGAGCCCCCTGTTGACCTCAGCCCCCGCCCCCGAGACCACCGCCCCGGCCGACCTGGTCGACGCCGTGCGCGCGGTGTGGGCCGACGCCCTGGAGACCGACCCGGCCGCCGTGCCGGCGGACGCCAGCTTCCTGAGCCTGGGCGGCGACTCCGTCCTGGCCGTCCGCATGGCCGCGATGCTCCGCAAACGGCTGGGCACGCCGCTGGCGCTGGCGGACGTCCGGGTCGAGCAGAGCGCCGCGCAGCTCGCCGCCCTCGTCCACGAACGCAGCACCGGCGCCGGCGCGCTGCGGCCGCTGCCGCTGGACCTGCGCCGGCGTGAGGACCCGGACGCGCCGTTCCCGCTCCTGCCGCTCCAGCAGGGCTACTTCGTGGGCCAGCAGGACGCCTGGGAGCTGTCCTACCGCTCCGCCCACCACTACGTGGACATCGGTCTGGAGGACATCGACGCCGACGAGGCCCCCGAGGCGCTGCAGGACGCCCTGGAGCGCCTGGCCGAGCACCAGGCCGTCCTGCGGGCACGCATCCTGCCCGACGGCCGGCAGCGCATCCTGCCCCTGGACGACGAGGAGGCGGTACCGCAGCTGCGGGTCACCGACCTGCGCGACGCCGACGAGGAGACCGCCGCCGCGCGGCTCGCGGAGATCCGCCACGAGATGAGCACCGAGGGCCCCGACCCCTCGCGGGGCTGCGGCCTGGACATGCGGCTGACGCTGATGCCCGGGGACCGCGCGCGGCTGCACTCCTCGACCAGCCTGCTGATCATCGACGGCTGGTCCTCCGGCGTCTTCTACCGCGATCTGTTCGCCCTGGTCTCCGACTACAACGCCGTCCTCGCGCCCCTGGACATCGACTACGGCGACTACGTCACGACCCTGCGGGACCTGCCCGGCACCGAGGCGTGGCAGCAGGACCGCGACTGGTGGTGGGACCGTCTCGACGGCTTCCCGCTGCCGCCGGCCCTGCCGCTGGTGGCCGACCCCGCCGAGGTGCGGCCCACCCTGATGGGCACCCGGCAGGCGGTGCTCGACCCGGAGCGCTGGTCGCGGCTGCGCCGCCTGTGCACCGAGCACGGTGTGACCCCGTCCGCGGCGATGTTCGCGGCCTTCGCCTCCGCCGTCGCCCGCGCCTGCGGCCACCGCCGCTTCCTGCTCAACACCCTCCAGCTGAACCGCCTCCCGCTCCACCCCGACGTCTCCCGCCTGGTGGGAGCCTTCTCCTCCACCATGCTCCTGCCGGTCGACCTGCCGGCGGCGCCCGTCTTCGCCGACCTCGCCGGCCGCGCGCAGCAGGACATCGGCGACGCGCTCGCCCACAACCTGATCACCGGTGTGGAGGTCTCCCGCGAACTGGGCCGCCGCCGGGGCACCCACCGCCCGGTGGCGCCCGTCGTCTTCCAGTCCACCCTGGGCGTGGACGCGGCACTGGGCAGCGAGGTGCCCCAGGAGGCGGGCCCCCTCGGCGCCATCGACCTGCTGAGCCACCACCAGCAGCTGCGGACGCCCCAGGTGGCCCTGGAGGTGCGGCTGTTCGAGCTGCGCGGCGAGCTGGTGGTCGTCTTCTCGCTGGTGGAGGAGCTGTTCGCGGGAGCCGACGTCGACCGGATGTTCGCCGACCTCATGGCCACCGTGGAATCGCTGGTCGAACCGGGCGGCTGGACCGCCGTGGTGGAGCTGCCCGACGCGGTCGACGGTGAGCAGGCCGAGCCGCGCCGGCAGGCGTCCGGCCGGCGCCTGTCCGTACCCGCGGCGGCGTCCGGGGGAGCGGAGCCGGGACCGCCCCGGGACGACACGGAGCGAGCCGTCGCGGGGCACTGGCAGAAGCTGCTGGACTGTCCGGTCGAGGAGCGCACCGCCGACTTCTTCGCGCTCGGCGGCGACTCGCTGCTCGCGGTGCGGATGCTCGGCTCGCTCGCGCGGGAGGGACTGGGCCGGGTGACGCCCCGGCGCTTCCTGAGGCAGCCCACCGTGGCCGGACTCGCCGCCGCCCTGCGCGAACCGGACGACCGGTGAGAAGGGTGCGGCGAGGGCCGGACGACCGGTGAGAAGGGTGGGGGGGGGGCGGGACCCGGCCCCCCCCCCCCCCCGGTCAGCCCGTGAGGCCCGCGGCCCCGCGGGAGTGTGACTGGTGCAGCCCCACC
>NZ_JBHYVC010000031.1:0-77994 GCF_042749965.1 Streptomyces sp. NPDC059454
CCCCGGTACCTCGTCGAGGTACCGGGGCCCGCGGCCGTTTCAGGGGCGCCACAGCGGATGTTCACGCTCCGCCCAGTCCCGGCCGACCGCTCCCGTGCGCATGCCGCGCCGGGCCTCGGGGTCCGCCAGGGCCATGCCGATGTGCCCGGCGAGGACGATGCCGATGGTCAGCGCCAGCCAGTCGTGGACGAAGGTCGCGCTGGTGCGCCACACCAGCGGGGTGAGGTGGGTGAACCACATCAGCAGTCCGGTGCCGAGCATCACCAGCGTGGCGCCCGCGATCCAGGCCGCGTAGATCTTCTGGCCGGCGTTGAACTTGCCGGCCGGTCGGGACGAAGGGCGCTTGTCGCGGCGCAGGGCGGCCCGCAGCCAGGTCCGGTCGTGCCGACCGAAGCGGTTGAGGCGCCCGAGGTCGGCGCGGAAGGCGCGGGAGACGAGACCGGCGAGGACGGGGACGGGCAGGGCGAGTCCGGACCACTGGTGGAGGGTGACGACGAGGGCGCGGCGGCCCACGAGCTGGGCGAGCTGGGGAACGTAGAGGCAGGCGGCCGTGACCACGCAGACGCCCATCAGCGCGGCCGTGGTCCGGTGCACCCACCGTTGGGCCCGGCCGAAGCGCCGTACGGCGGTGGCGGCGGGCGGGGCGTCAGTCCGTGGGCTCATCGTCGCGTCCGTTCGAGCGGCCGACCCAGGCGTCGACGTCGTAGCCGCGCTCCTCCCAGTAGCCGGGTTCGACGTCCTCGGTGACGGTGATGCCGGAGAGCCACTTGGCGGACTTGTAGAAGTACATCGGGGCCACGTAGAGGCGGGCCGGGCCGCCGTGGGCGTGGCCCAGGTCCTCGTCCCGCATGCGCAGGGCCACCAGGACGTCGGCGCGGCGGGCCTGGTCGAGGGTGAGGCTCTCGGAGTACGCGCCGTCGAAGCAGGTGAAGCGCACCGCCCCGGCCGAGGGGCGCACTCCCGCGGCGTCCAGGAGCCGGGACAGGCGCACCCCCTCGAACGGCGTGTCCGGCACCCGCCAGCCGGTGACGCACTGGACGTCCCGGACCGTGCGGGTCTGCGGCAGGGCCTTCAGTTCGGCCAGGGTGTAGGCGGTGGGGCGGTCGACGAGGCCGTCGACGGTGAGGCGGTAGGTGTCGGCGTTCTTCCGCGGGACGGACGAGGTGACCGAGTAGTAGCGGAAGCCGCCGCCGTTCGGGAGCAGTCCGGTCAGGCCGGTGGGGTCCTTGTCGGAGGCTCCGGCGAGGAAGGATTCGAGGCCGCGTTGCAGGGTGGGCGCGGTGACCACGCCGAGGGCGCCCAGTCCGAGGGTGCCGAGGAGGACACGGCGGCCGATGGGTGTGCCCCGCGCGTCCCTGTCGTCGTCCGGGTCCCGCGGCGGCTGTTCGGAGTTCACCCCTCCATTCGAGCACCCGCGTTCCCGGGGGACCAGGAATCGCGGGCGCCCGTCAGACTTCCGTAATCCGCGCTCTCCTACGAGGTGCGCTCGGCCTCCTTCGCCAGTTGGAACGCCTCGTTGCCGAGCCCGATGCGGGCGTGCTTCTCGGGGGCGCGGACGCGCAGGACCGCGCCCTGGACCAGGCCGACGGCCAGGGCGAGCCCGATGATGCCGGGCAGGATCCAGCTGAGCGAGGAGCCGGGGCCCGCACCGACCAGGACGTCGAAGTCCTTGACCGTGTAACCCGCGATGACGACCAGGGCGATGCCCGCCAGTGCGGAGGTGACCAGCCGCCAGCTCTGCGCGCCCGCGGCGCCGCGCCGGACGAAGAAGACGACGACGGACAGGGAGGCGACGGCCATCAGCACGATCACGCCGAGCGCGCCGACGTTGCCGCCCCAGGTGAACAGGTGCAGGACCGGCGCGGTCGGGTCGCCGGCCGGCTTGTCGTCGGTGAGCGCGAAGGCGAGGACGAGCACGGCGGCGATGCCGGTCTGGAGCAGGGAGCCGGTGCCGGGGGCGCCGCTGGTGCCGGTGGTACGGCCGAAGGCGGCGGGCAGCAGGCCCTCGCGGCCCATGGCGAAGGCGTACCGGGCGACGACGTTGTGGAAGCTGAGCATCGCCGCGAACATGCCGGTCACGAAGAGGATGTGCAGGACGTCGGTGAAGGTGCCGCCCAGGCGGTCCTCGGTGAGGAAGAACAGCAGTCCCGCGCTCTGCTCCCGGGAGGCGCCGACGATCCCGGCGGGGCCTGTGGCGACGGTGAGCGCCCAGCTGCTGAGGGCGAAGAAGACGGCGACGCCGGTGACCGCGAGGAACATCACGCGCGGCACGAGCACATGCGGCCTGCTGGTCTCCTCGGCGTACACGGGGGCCTGTTCGAAGCCGAGGAAGGCGGCGATGCAGAAGCACAGGGCGGTGCCGACGCCGGCGCCGGTGAGCGTGTCCGGGTTGAAGGCGTGCAGCGACAGGCCCTCCTTGCCGGGGTCGGCGACGGCGGCGATGTCGAAGACGACGACGAGCAGCACCTCGATGACCAGCAGCACGCCGAGCACGCGCGCGTTGACGTCGATCTTCAGCCAGCCCAGCGCGCCGACGGCGAGCACGGCCACCAGCGCCGGTATCCACCAGGCGACTTCGAGGTCGGCGTAGGTGGCGAAGAGGCCGGAGACCTCGAAGCCGAAGATGCCGTAGATGCCGACCTGGAGGGAGTTGTAGGCGACGAGCGCGACGAGCGCGGCACCCGCTCCGGCGGTGCCGCCGAGGCCGCGGGAGATGTAGGCGTAGAAGGCGCCGGCGTTGTGGACGTGCCGGCTCATCTCGGCGTAGCCGAGGCTGAAGAGGACCAGTACGACGCCGAGGGCCACGAAGAGCAGCGGCTGGCCGACGATGCCCATCACCGCGAATGTGGTGGGCATGACACCCGCGACCACCATGAGGGGGGCGGTCGCGGCGAGGACGGAGAGCAGCAGGCCCCCCGTGCCGAGGCGGTCGGCGCGCAGGGCGCGCTCCTGCCCCTTGAAGGTACTGATGCCGTCGGCGGCTGTCGCTCTGCTCGTGCTCGAACTGTCCGTCGTCATCGGAAGGCCGTCCTTGGTCGGTTGTGGTTGCGGCGGGCGGGATGCGGGGGGACGCGGAGGGCTTGGGTCAGGCCGTGCCCAGGGCTGCGGCGCGGGCGGTGCGGAAGGCGGTCAGGGCGTCGCGGCCGGGGTACGACCAGGGAGCGGGTGTGGCGTGGTCGCCGATGCGGTGGAAGAGGGCGGCGGCCTCGGCGCCCCGGCCCTCGCAGACCTTGGCGTGGGCGAGGAAGTTGAGGTCGACCAGGCGGCGCGGGTGACCCTCGTGCTCCCACTCCAGCCACCAGTCGAAGGCCGCCTTCATCACCTGCCGGGCGCGGCGGCCGACCCAGTGGCCGGAGGCGACCGGATCGGCGGGTTCGTGTCCGGCGGCGGCCAGGGTGCGGTAGCGCTCGGCGTGCGCGATGACCGGCAGGATCGCCAGCGGCGAGTCGGCGGGGGCCTGCTCGGCGGCCCAGTTGGCGAAGTCGTACACCTCGTGCAGCGGGTCCGGGCCCGCCTCCACGCGGCGCTCGGCGAGCCAGGCGACCACCAGGTGGTGAGCGTGGTGGTGGTCCGCGTACCGGGTGCGGATCTGCTCGAAGAGCCGCACCACGTCCCCCTCGGCCCCCTGGACGCACTCCAGCAGGAGCAGTCCGAGCCAGGGGGTGGGGTCGGCGGGCACGAGTTCCGCCGCCCGGTGGCAGACCTCGCGGGCACGGGCCGGTTTCTCCTTGCCGCGCAGCGCGCGCCGCACCTGGGCCAGGGCGAACAGCACGGACGCGTCACCGGAGTCGGGTTCGGCGAGCAGCCACTCGCGGGCCCAGGGGGCGCAGTACGACTCCTTGGCGAGCACCGTGATCCGGTGGCCCCGGCGGTCCCAGTCCTCCCCCGTGCGGACCAGCAGCGAGCGGGTGCTCTGCCATCGGCCCTGTGCCAGAGCGGCCCGCGCGGCCACGAGTTCGGCGTCGTCGAGAGCCTCGTCGTGGGCCTGTGCCGCACGTTTGCGGGCACGGCCGAGGGGAGGCGGGGGTGGGGGCACCGCGGAACTTCCTCACGCGCTCTTCTTGTGGTCGCCGGCTCACGACGGGTGGTCGGCACGGCAGTGGTCGGCTGCCGATTGCCATGAGCTGATCACTCACAGCAAACCGCCCGCCAACGGACCACGTCAAGGGCGCCCCATGCGTTACTCGCGTCAACTGCGTTCACGAACGGGCTACTTGTGACGTCCGGGGCCGGAAATCCGCCCAGGTGGGGTGAGCGGCCGGGCACGGGCCGGCGCTGCTTGGATGGCCGTATGAGTGCTGAGGAGATCATCGACATCGTCGACGAGAACGACCGGGTGGTCGGACGGTCCCCGCGCGGAGAGGCCTACGCACGGGGACTGCGCCACCGCTGCGCCTTCATCCTCGTCCGGGACGCCGAGGGGCGGATCTTCGTGCACCGCCGCACCCCGGCCAAGCAGGTCTTTCCCTCCCTGTACGACATGTTCGTCGGCGGGGTCGTCGGCGCGGGCGAGAGCTACGACGAGGCGGCGCTGCGGGAGGCCGAGGAGGAGCTGGGCGTGAGCGGGCTGCCGCGCCCCGAGTACGTCTTCACGTTCCTGTACGACGACGGGGCGGGCCACAGCTGGTGGTCGGCGGTGTACGAGGTGCGCTGCGACCGGCCCGTACGGCCGCAGGCGGAGGAGGTGGCCTGGGGGGACTTCCTGTCTGAGGCGGAACTGGAGCGGCGGCTCGGTGAGTGGGAGTGGACGCCGGACGGGCTGGCGGCGTACGGGCGGCTCAAGGCGTTCCGGTCGGGGCGGGCTGAGGGCTGAGGCTGAGGCTGAGGGCTGAGGGCTGAGGGCTGAGCAAGGCTTCGTCCCCGGTCGTCGGCCCGGCGCGGGGGTGGCCCCGGTAGGGTCGCGGCGTGATCGACTTTGTGCGGAACCTCCGGTTGTGGTTCGCGCCCGGCGAAGTGCGGCGGGAGGGCGACACGCCCGACTACCGGTTCTCGCTGGCGAACGAGCGGACGTTCCTCGCGTGGTTGCGTACCGCGCTCGCGCTGATCGGGGGCGGGTTCGCCGTGGACCAGTTCCTGCCGGATCTGCGGTGGGGGTGGCGGGTCGGGCTGGCGCTGGCGCTGCTGGCCGCGGGGGCGTTGTGCGCGTTGCGGGCGGTCAGTCACTGGGTGCGGTGTGAGCGGGCGATGCGGCGGGGGGAGGATCTGCCGGTGTCGCGGTTCCCGGCGCTGCTGAGTCTTGTGGTGGCGGTGGTGGCCGTGGCGATGGTCGCCGTCGTGCTCTTCGGGTGGAACGGGTGAACGAAGCGGCGGCTCGGGCCACGGAGCGGGATCCGGGGCTGCAGCCCGAGCGGACCCGGCTCGCGTGGCGGCGTACGACGTTGTCGGCCACCGTCGCTGCCGTGCTGGCCGTGAAGACGGCTCTGGCGGGTGGGGTGTCGGCGGTCGGGGTTGTCGCGTGCGTGCTGTGTTGCGCCTGTTGGGTGGGGTTCCTGGGGATCGCCCATCGGCGGATTCGGGGGCTGGCGGCCGTGAGTGAACCGGGGGCGCTTGTTCCGCCGTATGCGGCGGTTGCGGTGGTCTGTACGGTGGCCATGGCCGGGTGCGGGGTGGTGCTCGTCGGGTTGGGATGAGGTCGGGCCCGGTGGGTTTTTCGCCCCCGCCGCCCCTTCCCGTCCCGTCCCCGGGGCTGCGCCCCGGACCCCCTCCGGCCCTGAACGGGCCTTGTCCTCAAGCGCCGGACGGGCCGGAGGTGCCGGACGGGCCGACTTCAGCCGACCGTCACCACGATCTTGCCCCGGGTGCGGCCCTCCTGGTTCAGGCGGTGGGCGTCCGCCGCTCGTTCCAAGGGGAAGGTCTCCGAGACGTGGATGGTGACCGTGCCCTGGTCCGCCAGGTCGGAGAGGTGCTGGAGGTCCTGGGGGTCGGGGCGGACGAACCAGTAGCGGCCGCCGTAGTCCACCACCTCGGGGTCGGTGATCGAGGCCAGGCGGCCCTCGGGGGCCAGCAGGTTCGCGGAGGTCTTGAGGGCGTCGCCGCCCACCGTGTCGAACACCGCGTCCACGCCCTCGGGCGTCAGTCCCCGTACCCGTTCGGCCAGGCCCTCGCCGTGACTCACCGGTTCGCCGCCCAGCCCGCGTACGAAGTCGTGGTTGCGCTCGCTCGCCGTACCGATGACCCGGGCGCCGAGGTGGGCGGCGAGCTGGACGGCGATGGAGCCGACGCCGCCGGCCGCGGCGTGCACCAGGACGGTCTCGCCCCGCTTGACCTCGAGGACGCGGTGCAGCACCTGGTACGCGGTGAGTCCCGCGAGCGGGAGGCCGGCCGCCTCCTCGAAGGACAGGGCGCGCGGCTTGCGCGCGAGGGCGCGCGCCGGGGCGGCCACGTACTCGGCGAAGGTGCCGCGCGAGAGGACGTCCTCGCGCACGTAGCCGACGACCTCGTCGCCGACGGCGAACTCCGGTACGGCTGGACCGGGTCGGACGACCACACCCGAGACGTCCCAGCCGGGGATCACCGGGAACACCGGCTGGAGGATCGAGTCGAGATAGCCCTCGCGGCACTTCCAGTCGACCGGGTTGACGGCCGCCGCCCGCACCTTCACCAGTACCGAGTCGGGGCCGATCCTGGGGTCGTCGACCTCCCCGAGCTCCAGCACTTCGGGGCCGCCGTACCGTGAGTAGCTGATCGCCTTCATGGGTCCGACCCTCCGGTGTCCACGCGCACGGTGCAAGCCGAATGGCCCGATATACGCCATTCGCGTGGCGGCCGGACGAGGCACGGGCGCGACGAGCGCCTATCGTGGCCCCGATCACGTTCGGCCGCCGCTCTGGACGACATACCGACCGGTCGGCATCATGATGCGGGTACTGTTTCCTGCCCGTAGGAGCGACGATGAGCCCCGACCACCCGCCCGGACTCGATCTCGACCGGCTGCACGGCCTGCTCGAACGGGAGCGGCCCGGCCTGGTGAACGGCCCGCTCACCGGTCGGCTGATCGAGGGCGGCAGGTCGAACCTCACGTACGAGGTCTCCGACGGCGGCTCGAAGTGGGTCGTACGGCGTCCCCCGCTCGGCCATGTCCTGGCCACCGCGCACGACATGAAGCGCGAGCACCGGGTGATCAGCGCGCTGCACCCGACCGCCGTGCCGGTGCCGCGCACCGTGCTGCTGTGCGAGGACGAGGAGGTGCTCGGGGCGCCGTTCTACGTCATGGACTTCGTCGAGGGCACTCCGTACCGGACGGCCGGCCAGCTCGCCCCGCTCGGCGCCGGGCGCACCCGGGACGCCGTGCTGAACCTGGTCGACACGCTCGTCGAGCTGCACGCCGTCGATCCCGGTGCGGTGGGCCTGGCGGACTTCGGCCGACCCGAGGGCTTCCTGGACCGGCAACTGCGGCGCTGGAGCAAGCAGCTGGACGCCTCCCGCAACCGGGAGCTGGCCGGGATCGACGAGCTGCACGCGGCGCTCGGGCGCGCGCTGCCCGTCTCCCCCGCGCCGTCCGTGGTGCACGGCGACTACCGCCTCGACAACGCGCTGATCGGGGAGGACGACCGGATCAAGGCCGTCCTCGACTGGGAGATGTCCACGCTCGGCGATCCGCTGACGGACCTGGGGCTGCTGGTGATGTACAGCATGCCGCTGGGCATGCCGGACTCCCCCGTCTCCACGACCGCCGAGGCGCCCGGGCACCCCACGCCGGCCGAGCTGATCGAGCGGTACGCCGCGCGGTCGGGGCGCGACGTCTCCGCGGTGTCCTGGTACACGGCGTTCGCCTGGTTCAAGCTCGCCGTGATCCTGGAGGGCATCCACTACCGCTACACCCTGGGTCAGACGGTGGGCCGCGGCTTCGACCGCATCGGCGATCTGGTCCCCGTCTTCATCCGGCACGGTCTGACCACTCTTCAGGAAGGCTGACCCACCATGGACTTCGCGTTCGACGCGCGCACCGAGGAGCTGCGCGCCAAACTGCTCGCCTTCATGGACGAGTACGTGTACCCGGCCGAAGCGGTCGCCCACGAGCAGCGTGCCGGGCTGGACTCGCCGTGGCGGAACGTCCCCGTCGTGGAGGAGCTGAAGGCCGAGGCCCGCCGGCAGGGGCTGTGGAACCTGTTCCTGCCCGACTCCGAGTACGGTGCCGGGCTGACGAACCTGCAGTACGCGCCGCTCGCCGAGATCATGGGCCGGTCCCCGCAGATCGCGCCCACCGTCACCAACTGCGCGGCGCCCGACACCGGGAACATGGAGGTGCTGGCGCAGTTCGGCGACGAGCAGCAGAGGAAGCAGTGGCTCCAGCCGCTGCTCGCGGGTGAGATCCGCTCGGCGTTCGCGATGACCGAACCGGAGGTGGCCTCCTCGGACGCCACCAACATCACCACGCACATCGAGCGGGACGGCGACGAATACGTCATCACCGGCCGCAAGTGGTACATCTCCGGGGCGATGCACCCGGACTGCAAGATCTTCATCGTGATGGGGAAGACCGACCCGGACGGGGCGGACATCCGCCGTCAGCAGTCCATGGTCCTGGTCCCGCGCGACACCCCGGGCGTCACGATCACGCGCGCGATGCAGGTGTTCGGCTACGAGGACCACTACCACGGCGGGCACGCCGAGGTGGTCTTCGACCACGCGCGCGTGCCGGTGTCGAACCTGATCGGCGAGGAGGGCGGCGGCTTCGCCATCGCCCAGGCCCGGCTCGGCCCCGGCCGGATCCACCACTGCATGCGGCTGATCGGCATGGCCGAGCGGGCCGTCGAGCTGATGTGCCGCCGCGCGGTGTCGCGTGACGCCTTCGGCAAGGCGCTGGCGCAGCAGGGCGTGGTGCAGAACTGGATCGCCGACGCGCGCGTGGCGGTCGAGCAGCTGCGGCTGCTGGTGCTGAAGACGGCCTGGATGATGGACACCGTCGGCAACCGGGGCGCCCACACGGAGATCCAGGCCATCAAGATCGCCACTCCGCGCACGGTCGTCGGCATCCTCGACCGCGCGATCCAGCTGTACGGCGCGGGCGGGGTCAGCCAGGACTTCCCGCTGGCCGAGCTGTACGCCGGGGCCCGCACGCTGATGATCGCCGACGGCCCGGACGAGGTGCACCAGCGGTCGCTGGCGCGCCGGGAGCTGAAGAAGTACCTGTAGTCCCTGGACGTCCTGTGGCCCGCCGGTGCCGGCGGGCCACAGGACGTGGGGGTGTCCTCAGGGGCGCAGGGCCCGCAGCAGCAGGTCCGCCAGGTGGTCGGCGACCTCCTGCGGGCCGAGCGGGCCGTCGGGGCGGTACCAGGTCGACAGGTGGTGCACGGAGCCGAAGTGGTAGTCGACCACCAGGTCGGCCGGGGTCGCCGTGGAGAAGACGCCCTCGCGCTGGCCCTCCTCGATCAGCGCGCGGAAGCGCTCGTGGTAGCGGCGGCGCTCGGCGCGCACCTGCTTGTTCTTCTCCGGGCCGAGGTGGTGCATGGAGCGGAAGAAGATCGACGCGTCGTCGAGGTTCTCGATGGTGGTGACGACGACGTCCGCCGCCGCGCCGCGCAGCCGCTTCTCGATCGGCTCGTCGGCGTCCGCGAAGTGGTCCAGGCGTTCCTGCTGGAGGCGCAGCACGCGCGCGTACACCTCGTGCAGCAGGTCGTCCTTGGAGCCGAAGTAGTGGTAGAGCGCCCCCTTGGTGACGCCGGCCGCCTCGACGATCTCCTGCACCGAGGTGCGGTCGTAGCCCTGCTCGGCGAAGAGCCGGGTGGCGGCGGCCAGGAGCCGCTGCGGCACAGGAGTCCCGTCACCGTCCGTCGTCCTGGGCACTGCCGCCACCCGCCTTTCCGTGTCGCTGCTAGTTGTCGTGGGTCAGGGAACGCAGTTCCCGCCGGAGGATCTTCCCACTGGCCGTCTTCGGCAGGTCCGGCAGGATCTCCACCTGGCGCGGATACTTGTAGGCGGCCAGTCTCTCCTCGCAGTACGCGGCGAGCGCGTCCGGGTCCGCTTCGGCGCCGGGGCGCAAGCTGATGAAGGCCTTGACGGTCTCCCCGCGGTATCCGTCGGGCACGCCCACGACGGCCGCCTCGCGCACCGCCGGGTGCGTGTAGAGCACGTCCTCGACCTCGCGCGGCCACACCTTGAAGCCGGACGCGTTGATCATGTCCTTCTTGCGGTCGACGACGTACAGCCAGCCCTCGGGGTCCATGAAGCCGATGTCGCCGGTGCGCAGCTCCCCGTCCGGGAAGGTCCCGGCGGTGGCGTCGGGCCGCTGCCAGTACCCGGGCACGACCTGCGGGCCGCGCACGACGATCTCGCCCTGCTCGCCGAAGGGCACCTCCTCGCCCCGGTCGTCGACGATCCGTACGACGGTGTCGGGGCCGGGCACGCCGACGGCGAGCGTGCCGGAGGCCTCGTCGACGGGAGCCTCCAGGTGCGGCGGGACGGAGGCGCAGGGGGCGGTGCACTCGGTCAGCCCGTAACCGTTGCGGAGGTACGGCCCGAAGCCGGCCCGGAACTTCTCCACCAGGGCGGGCGGCAGCGGGGCGCCGCCGGAGGAGATCACCCGGAAGGAGGAGAAGTGGTCGCGGCTCGCCTCGGGGTGGGCGGCCAGCGCCATGAAGGCGGTGGACGGGCCGACGGTGTAGTGCGGCCGGTGCTCGGCGAAGGCGTCCAGGACGACGCCCGACTCGAAGCGGTACGCCAGGACGAGGGTGCCCGCGCTGTTGAGGCAGGCGCCGAGCTGGCAGACCATCCCGGTGATGTGGAACAGGGGCGCGAGGGCGAAGTAGACCGGCGCCTCGGGCAGACCGAGTCCCGTACGCTGCCGCTCGGCGTTGTACATGATGTTGCCGTGCGTGTTGGTGGCGCCCTTGGGGGTGCCGCTGGTGCCCGAGGTGTAGCTGATCAGCGCGGTGTCGCCGGGGGCGGGGTCGCGGTTGTCGGGGGCCGGCCGGCCCCCGCGGGCGACGCCGGTGAGGTCGTCGGCGTCCGGGGCCCCCGGGAGCCGCTCGAAGGAAAGCACCCGCGTGTCACCGCGGGTCTGGAAGTCCAGCTCGCAGCCGGTGAGCACGATCCGCACCGGCGACCCGGCGGCCGTGTCGCGCAGGTACGACTCCCAGGCCCGGTCGGAGCAGATCAGCGCGGCCGCGTCGGCGTCCCGCAGGACGTGCGTCACCTCGCCCGACTTGTACATCGGGTTGACGGGCACGACGACCGCGCCCGCCTTCCAGGCGCCGAGCAGGGCGAGGACGAAGAGCGGGGAGTTCTGCAGCAGGATCGCCACCCGCTCGCCGCGCTCCAGGCCGCGTGCGGCGAGGTGGCCGGCGACGGAGTCGCTGAGCCCGTCGGCCTCCCGGTAGGTCAGGCGGCCGTCGAAGTAGGCGAGAAAGGTGCGGTCGGGGGTCTCGGACACCGCGCGGCGCAGGGCGTGCACCAGGGAGTCCGCGGGAGCGACCGGGGCGCGCTGGACCTCGGTGAGAAGGGCCAGCCAGGGCTTGGCGGCGTAGCGGGAGGCGGTCACCGGGTCGCCTCCCACTGCCGCTGGATGCGGTTCATGCCGGAGAGCCAGCGCTCCGGCTCGGCGGCGCGGGCCCGGTAGTACTCGGCGACCTCGGGGTGCGGCAGGATCAGGAAGCGGTCCTCGTCGATGCCTCGGAAGAGGGCGTCGGCCACGTCCTCCGGTTCGATCGCGGTCGGCTTGAGGACCAGGTCGCCCGCGCTGCCGCTGGCGTCGAGCATGTCGGTGCGCACGCCCTGCGGGCAGATCGCGTGGACCTTCACCCCGCGGTGGCGGTACGTCAGTGACAACCACTCGGCGAAGGCGTAGGCGCCGTGCTTGGTGACGCTGTAGGGGGCGGTCCCGATCATGGTGAGCAGCCCGGCAGCGGAGACGGTGGAGACGAAGCGGCCGCTGCCGCGCTCCAGCCAGTCCGGGAGCAGCGCGTGCGCCGCGCGGACGTGCGCCATCACGTTGACGTCCCAGGAGAGCGCCCAGCCCTGCTCGTCGAGCGGTTCGCCGGGCTCCCCGCCGTCGCGGCCGACGCCCGCGTTGGCGCAGTACACGTCGACCGTCCCGCCGAGCGCGTCACGGGCCTCGGCGACGACCGAGGAGGCGTCGCCCACCACGGCCAGGCCCCCGATCTCCCCGGCGACGGCCTTCGCGCGGTCGGCGTCCAGGTCGTTGACGACGACCCGCGCCCCCCGGTCGGCGAAGCGGCGGGCGAGCGCCGCCCCGATGCCGCCCCCGGCTCCCGTGACGACCACCTTCGCACCTTGCACGGCTTGCACCATCGGTCTCCTTCGACGCGGCTCCCAGCGGTTACCGGCGTCAGACTAACCGGTCGGTATGTCCGGTGGAAGGGGTGTTCCGCGCGGGGCCGGTCCGGTTCGTTCCCCGGGGCGGTCGTGCGCGCTAGCGTGCGTGGGCATGACACCCGCCGCGATCAGGAGGCACCGCATGAAGCTGTCCAGACGGAGCCTGCTCGCCACCACCACGGCCGCGGTCGCGGCCTGTGCCGCACCGGCCGCCGCCGCTTCCGGGCCGGCGCACGAAGGCGGCCGCAGGCTGCGCACCGGGTTCGAACGGCTCGCCGCGGACGGCTACGGGCTGCTCGACGGCCGGCGCGTGGGCGTGGTCACCAACCCGACGGGCATCACCCGGGAGGCGCGGCACATCGTCGACGTCATGCACGCCGACGACCGGGTGGACCTGACCGCCGTCTTCGGCCCCGAGCACGGCTTCCGGGGCACCGCCCAGGCGGGCGGCTCGGAGGGCCGCCACGACGACCCGGCGACCGGTCTGCCCGTCTACGACACGTATCTGAAGAGCGGTCAGGCGCTCGCCGACATCTTCACGGCCTCCGGTGTGGACACGGTCGTCTTCGACATCCAGGACGTCGGCGCGCGGTTCTACACGTACATCTGGACGCTGTTCGACTGCATGGAGTCGGCCGCGCTCGCGGGCAAGCGGTTCGTCGTCCTCGACCGGCCGAACCCGGCGACCGGACGGGCGGCGCTGGGCCCGGTGCTGCACAAGGAGTTCGCGACGTTCGTCGGGCGGCAGCCCGTCTCCCAGGCGCACGGGATGACGGTGGCGGAGCTGGCGCTGCTGTTCAACGGGGAGTTCCTGACGACGCCGGTGCCGCTGGAGACCGTACGGATGTCGGGCTGGCGGCGGTCGGACTTCTACGACGCCTCCGGGCTGCCGTGGGTGCCGCCGAGCCCGAACATGCCGACACCGGAGACGGCACTGGTGTACTCGGGGACGTGCCTGTTCGAGGGGACGAACCTGTCCGAGGGACGCGGGACCACCCGGCCGTTCGAGCTGCTGGGGGCGGAGGGGATCGACGGGCGCTGGGCGGACGGGGCGAACGCGCTGGGCCTGGGGGGCGTCCGCTTCCGGGAGGCGTACTTCGCGCCGGTGTTCTCCAAGTTCCAGGGGAAGACCGTCGGGGGTGTCCAGCTGCACGTGCACGACCGGGAGGAGTTCGATCCGGTGCGGACCGGGATCGGGCTGCTGATCACTGCCAAGCGGTCGTGGAGCGGTTTCGCCTGGCGCCCGGACCACTGGATCGACAAGCTCACGGGCTCCACGCGCGTGCGCACCATGATCGACGCGGGCGCGGGCCCGGACGAGGTGGCGGCCGGCTGGCAGGAGGAGCTGGCGGGGTTCCGAAGGACGCGGCGGGAGTACCTGCTCTACCGCTGAGCGGGTGGTACGGGACGGCGGCGGGCGGCGGCCCGCCGCCGTTTTGCGTCGGGCGTGCATATCGGCGGGGTCTTCAGGAACCCGTGGAAGCCGCCGGGAGTTCTCAGGCTGTCGAGGAGGGACTCCTCCCCCGCGGGGAGGGCACGGAGCGGGTTACCGCCGGTATCCCCGTGAACGACCACAACTGAAGCAGGGACCACGGGAGTTGACCCGTGAGCCCCCGCGGCCGGCTGATGGGGGCCATCGAAAAAAGGATGGAGCCGATTCGCGTGTCGATACGTCTATTCGGCGACGTCCGTTCGACGACGCCGAAGTGACCGGATTACAGGTGCAGGTGTGACGGAGGTGCAGGACGATGGCCGGTTTCCGGAGTCTGGCGAGACAGGTCCGAGATCCGCGGTGCGATCTGGCACTGCGGCGCTACTCGCTGCGCAAGTGCCTTGAGCGATTCGCTCCCTACGGGCACAGGGCGACCTGGGACCATCTGTGCTCGCGGGCCGGGTTCGATCCCGAGGACCGCTCCGTCGACCCGGCGCGGCTCGTGGCCGCACTGGAGGAACTGGAGGAGGCCCGGGCGGTCTGGCTGGCCTACGAGGTGGAGTTCGCCGAGCGCCGCAGGAAGGAGAAGCACGACGGGCTGCGCAGACCGGGCAGTGTGGACGACTGGCACCGGCTGACCTGGGGCGGTTTCGGCGTGGCCTGGTGCGACGACCCGCGGGTGCATCCGCGTGAGCCGCTGGCCGAGGTGCTGCGGCGGCTGATAGCCGCGCTGGAGCGCGAGCCGGGTACGGTCTGCCCCGTGTGCCGGGGGGAACAGCTCATGTGGCGCTTCGACCTGGACCACGAACCGTCGACGGGCCCGGTCTGCACGGACTGCGGAATCCTGGTTCCGCGTCCCGTGCTCACCCCCGGAGCCCTGGCGGACGCCCGCCGGGCGAGGCTGCTGGTGTCCGCCTGAGCGACAGGGAGCGCCGGGACCGCAGGGGGTGCGGGTTGTTCGCCGGAGAGGTCGCACGAGAGTGTTTCAACTCGATCGTGTGATGGTCGGCGGGCAGGCGTGCGGCGTCCTGGGCCGTTCAGGCCACGGTGATCGTGCGATCCGGGACGCCGGGCACGGCGTCGGCGTGCGGGGCCCCGCTCCACCGGAGTGACGGTTCGGGGCCTCCCCGTCGCCTCTGGCCGTATCCATCCGGCCAGGCGCACAGGGAACCGACCTCCCGGGACCGGACCACGGACAGGATCCGTGTCGCCGCCCCGGGGTCAGCGGCCGTCCCTTGGCCGGTTGCCGCGGCGCGTGCCGTTCTCGCGCGTGCCGCCGTTCTCCACCAGCAGCCGGGAGCCTGTCAGCCGGCCGCCGAAGACGTCGTCCGGGTTGGACAGGACACAGCTGTCCAAGGAGAGGCAGCCGCAGCCGATGCAGTCCGTGAGGTGGTCGCGCAGGCGGTTGAGCTGCTTGATGCGTTCGTCCAGCTCGGAACGCCACACCTCGGAGAGATGCGCCCAGTCGTCGCGCGTGGGCGTGCGTTCCTCGGGCAGCTCGGCGAGCGCCTCGCGGATCGTGGCGAGCGGGATGCCGACGCGCTGGGCGGCGCGGATGAAGGCGACCCGGCGCAGGGTGTCACGGCTGTAGCGGCGCTGGTTGCCCGAGGTGCGGCGGCTGCCGATCAGACCCTTGGACTCGTAGAAGTGCAGGGCCGAGACGGCGGCACCACTGCGCGCGGAGAGCTGGCCGACCGTGAGCTCGTGGATCTTCTCGGGAAGCTGGGGCACTTCCGAAGCCTACCCACCCGTCCGGCGGCCGGTTGTCGTTGACAGGGACTGCCCGACACACCATGCTAAGCAGTTGCTTAGGCATGCGCACACCGGTGCGCTGCGACTACGTGACGCGAGAGGCCGGGACATGGCAGAGCCGAGGATCTTCACGTCCGTCGACGACCTGAAGGCGGCGGTGGGCGAGCAGCTGGGGTACACCGACTGGCTGGAGGTCGACCAGAAGCGCATCGACCTGTTCGCCGAGGCCACCGGGGACCACCAGTGGATCCACGTCGACCCGGAGAAGGCCGCGGCGGGGCCGTTCGGGACGACCATCGCGCACGGCTATCTGACGCTGTCGCTGCTGCCGCTGTTCGGCCCTCAGCTGATCTCCGTCGAGGGCGTGAAGATGGGCGTCAACTACGGCACCAACAAGGTGCGCTTCCCCGCCCCGGTCCCGGTCGGCTCGCGGGTGCGCGCCACCGCGACGATCACCGCCGTCGACGAGGTGCCGGGCGGCGTCCAGGTGGCCACGGCGTTCACCGTGGAGCGCGAGGGCGGCGACAAGCCGGTGTGCGTGGCCGAGTCGGTGGCCCGGTACTACCTCTGAGCGGGACCGGCTTCGCGGGCCCCGACCATCCTGAGCACGAGGTCGGCGTAGAGCGCGCCGACCTCCTCGGGGGTACGGGGGCCGTCGACGTTGAACCAGCGGGCCACGTCGATGCACAGGGAGAGCACGGCGAGCGTGGTGCCCTGGACGTCGATGACGTCGAACTCGCCGGAGCGCACGCCCTCCTCGATGATCCCGCGCACCTCGGCGTCGACCTGCCGGCGCAGTCCGAGGATCTCGGCGCGGGCCTCGGGTCCGAGCGAGTCGAGCTCGTACTGCACGACCCTGGCGGTGGTGCGGCCCCCCGCGTGCCAGCGGACGAAGGAGCTGACCGCTTCGGCGAGCCGCTCGCCGGGGCTGCCCTCGGTGCGGGCCGCCGTGCGCAGGATCGCCACGGCCTTCTCGTGGCCGATCCTGCTGATGCGGTGGAGCAGCTCTTCCTTGGTCTTGTAGTGGATGTAGAGCGCGGCCGGGCTCATCCCGGCGCGGCCCGCGATGTCGCGGGTCGTCGTGGCGTGGTAGCCGCGCTCCGCGAACGCCTCCACGGCGGCGAGCAGCAACCGCCGGGCCGCGTCGGGCGTGACCTCACCCCACGGCTGCGCCTCGGCGCCGGCCGTCTCCTCCGCCGTACTCATCGCTCACCTCGTTCGCTGGCAGGAGTAACACCATACCGGCAAGGGTGAGCGCTCGCTTAGCGTGCCCGTCGTCACAGCTTCTGCAGCGGGTCGTGCTCGGCGAGCAGCTTCTCCAGGCGGGCCTGGTCGACCCGGTTGACGATCTGCCCGGCCTCCTGGCGGTCGCGGATGACCTTGGCCAGGGTGAAGGCGGAGGTGACGAGGTACAGGACGGCGATGCCCAGGAAGGCGCGGACCCAGGAGTCGGTGTCGAGGTTGAAGATACCGACCGCGGTGGCGCCCATGGCCACTCCGAAGGACGCGACGGCCTGACCGTAGAAGGCGGCCGTGCTCTGCTGCTTGACCGGTGTGTCGCTCATGGGGACAAGGGTCGGCGGATGTGGCCGCGGCCACATCCGCTCAGCTACTCAGACGCGTACTCAAAAGGCCGAAACCCCGGTCAGCGCACGGCCGATGACCAGTTTCTGGATCTGGCTGGTGCCCTCGTAGAGGGTCATCACGCGCGCGTCGCGCAGGAGTTTGCCGGCCGGGTACTCGTCGATGTAGCCGTAGCCGCCGAAGACCTGCAGGGCGTTGTTGGCGGCGCGGACGGCCGCCTCCGAGGCGAAGAGCTTGGCCTTGGAGGACTCGACGGCGAAGGGCCGGCCCCGGTCGATCAGGTCGGCCACCCGCCAGGTGAGCAGCCGGGCCGCGTCGACGTCCACGGCGATGTCGCTGATCAGCTCCTGGACGAGCTGGTGACGGGCGATGGGCTTCCCGAACTGCTCCCGCTCCCCCGCGTACCGCACGGCCACGTCCAGGGCGGCCTGCGCTATGCCGACGCAGCCGGCCGCGACCGACATCCGGCCCTTGGCCAGGGCGGACATGGCGACCGAGAAGCCCTTGCCCTCCTCGCCCAGCATCGCGGAGGCGGGCACCCGCACGTCCTGAAGGACCAGTTCGGCGGTGGCCTGGCCACGCAGGCCGAGCTTGCCGTGGACGGCGCGGCGGGTCAGGCCGGGGGCGCTGGTGGGGACGAGGAAGGCGGAGACGCCCTTGTGGCCGGGGGCGTCGGTGGAGCGGGCGAAGAGCAGGACGACGTCGGCCCAGGTGCCGTTGGTGATGAACATCTTGGTGCCGTTGACGACGTAGTCGTCGCCGTCACGGACCGCGCGCGTGGTGAGGTTCCCGGCGTCGGAGCCGGTGCCCGGCTCGGTGAGGCCGAAGCAGCCGACGTACTCCCCGGAGGTGAGGCCCGGCAGCCAGGCGCGCTTCTGCTCCTCGCTCCCCCAGGCGGCGATCGTCTTGGCGACCAGACCGAGGGAGACGGAGACGATGCCGCGCACGGAGGAGTCGCCACGGCCCAGTTCCTCGGTGACCAGGCAGTACGCGAGATGGTCGCCGCCGCTGCCGCCGTACCCCTCGTCGACCGTCAGCCCGAGGAAGCCGACCTCGCCGAGCTTCTTCACGATGCCGCGGTCGACCTCCTCGGCACGGTCCCAGGCGGTGGCGTGGGGCACGACCTCGCGCTCCACGAAGTCCCGGGCGAGCCGACGGACGGCCTCCTGCTCCTCGCTGAGCTCCAGGTTCATACCGAGTCACCCCATGTGAGATCCGCTTGCCGCGCACATCCGAAAGACCGTGCACATTTAAATTAGCACTGCTAGTTTCCTGTCGCGGTCCTACTATGTGCGCCATGGCCCGACCGCGCAAGCCCTTGCTCAGCACCGACCGGATCGTCGGTACGGCCCGTGCGCTGGTGGACGCGGAGGGCCTCGCGGCCGTCTCCACGCGCCGGCTCGCCGCGGAGCTGGGGGTGAGCGGGCCCTCGCTCTACAACCACTTCCGCACCAAGGACGAGATCCTGGAGGCGGTGGCCGACTCGGTGAGCGCGCTGGTCGACCTGTCGATGTTCGAGGACGGCCGGGACTGGCGGACCGCGCTGCACGACTGGGCGGTCTCCTACCGGGCAGCGCTGCGCGACCACCCGAACATCGTCCCGGTCCTGGCCCGCGGCCCGGGCCGCCGTCCGGCGGCGCTGCGGCTGGCCGACGCGGTCTACGGCGCGATGGCCGAGGCCGGCTGGCCGCCCGCGCAGGCCACCTCCGTCGGCGCGCTGATGCGCTACTTCATCATGGGCTCCGCACTCGGCTCCTTCGCGGGCGGCTTCGTGGACGACGCCGGCGCCTACGACCCCGCCGACTACCCGCACCTCGGACAGGCCCATCTGCTCGCCGAGCAGCAGGAGAAGATCGACGAGCGGGCCTTCGAGGCGGGGCTGACGGCGCTGCTGGACGGGCTGGCGCTGCAGTACGAGCAGGTACGGGCCCGCGCCTAGGCAATGCACGGACACTTCGGTGAGCGCCGAAGCGTCCGTGCCGCATGCTGGGGGACATGACCACCAAGGACCCCCGGGCGGCCGGTCTCGCGCGGCTCGCCGCGCTGGCCGCCGACGAGACGCGGGCCGCGTGTCTGCTGGCGCTGCTGGACGGGCGGGCCTGGACGGCGGGCGAGCTGGCCCGGCACGCCGGTGTCGCCGCGTCCACGCTGAGCGAGCACCTGGGCAAGCTGGTCGCGGGCGGGCTGCTGGCCGAGGAACGGCAGGGGCGGCACCGGTACGTACGACTGGCCGACGCGCGGGTCGCACAGCTGGTGGAGGACCTGGCCGCGCAGGTGGCCCCGGGTGCCGCCGAACGCCCTCGCACACTACGGCAGGCGGGCGCCGGATCGGCCATGGCCCGCGGGCGCACCTGCTACGACCATCTCGCCGGGCGGCTCGGCATCGCCGTCACCGACGCGCTCACCGCGCGCGGGCTGCTCCTCCAGGACACCGGGTTCGCGCTCACCGACGCGGGACTGCGCTGGTTCGGCACGACCGGCATCGGCCTCGACCGCCGGGGCCGCCGCCCGCTGGCCCGCGCCTGTCTGGACTGGACGGAACGCCGCCCGCACCTCGCCGGAGTGGCGGGCGCGGCCCTGTGCCGGCACGCCCTGGAGACGGGCTGGTGCGTGCGCATCGGCTCCGAGCGGGCGGTGAAGGTGACGGAAGCGGGCGAACGCGCGCTGTCCGAGCTGCTGGGGATCGACGCGCGGACTCTCCGGTGACGGCCGGGCCCCGTCCGGAATCCGCGAGCGTCCCGCCCCTTGATCCTCCTAGCCTCAGGAGCATGATGCACTCCCCCGTCTCTCACCCCGTCCGTCGCACGGAGGTGCTCGCGGCCTGCGCGGCCGGTGTCACCGTCGTGCTGTGGGCATCCGCCTTCGTGTCCATCCGCAGTGCGGGGGCCGTGTACTCGCCGGGGGCGCTCGCGCTCGGGCGGCTGCTGGCCGGCGCGCTGACACTGGGGGTGATCTGTCTGCTGCGCCGGGAGGGGCTGCCGCCCCGGCCGGCCCGGCGCGGGATCCTGATATCGGGGGTGCTCTGGTTCGGGTTCTACATGGTGGCCCTGAACTGGGGCGAGCAGCAGGTCGACGCCGGCACGGCGGCGCTGGTGGTGAACATCGGGCCGATCCTCATCGCGCTGCTCGGGGCCCGGCTGCTCGGGGACTCGATGCCGCCGAGGCTGCTGGCGGGGATGGCCGTGGCGTTCGCCGGTGCGGTGACCGTGGGACTGTCGATGTCCGGCGGGGGCGGGTCCTCGGTGCTCGGGGTGGTGCTGTGCCTGCTGGCGGCCGTGGCCTACGCGGGCGGGGTGGTCGCGCAGAAGCCGGCGCTGGGCACGGCGAGCCCGCTGCAGGTGACGACGTACGGGTGCCTGGTCGGGGCGGTGGCCTGTCTGCCGTTCGCCGGGCGGCTCGTGGAGGAGGCCGCCGACGCGCCCGTCCCCGCCACGCTCAACATGGTCTACCTGGGCGTCTTCCCGACCGCCCTGGCCTTCACCACCTGGGCCTACGCACTGGCCCGTACGACCGCGAGCCGGATGGGCGCGACGACGTACGCGGTGCCCGCGCTGGTCGTGCTGATGTCCTGGCTGGCGCTCGGCGAGGTCCCGGGCCCGCTCACGCTGGTGGGTGGTGTCCTGTGTCTCGCCGGCGTGGCGGTGTCCCGGTCCCGGCCGGGGACGGCGGCACGGGGGGCCGCGCTCCCGGCCGCCCGGGAGGAGACCGCCCGCGAGCCCGGCCGGGGGGCGGCCGTTTCCGGGCCCCGGCAAGATCCGGACAACGCCCCCTAGAACACCACCAGCGCCCGTCCGCCCTTGCCCGCCAGCATGGTGTCGAAGGCGGCCGGGATGCCGTCCAGGGCGATGTGTTCGGTGACCAGGGCGCCCGGGTCGAGGCGGCCCGCCCGGATGTGGTCGGCGAGGACCGGGAGGTCCCGGGCGGGGTCGGAGTTGCCGTAGACGCAGCCGGAGAGGGTCCGGCCCCAGTGGAAGATCTCCAGGGCGTTGAAGGTGACCTGCTGGTCCTTGCCGCCGATGCCGACGACCGTGGTGCGTCCGCCGCGCCGGGTGGATTCCCAGGCCGTGCGGATGGTGACCGCGCGGCCGACGCACTCGACGGCCGCGTCCACGCCCTCCTTGCCGGTGAGGGCGCGGATCTGCCGGGCGGTGGTGTCGGAGGCGACGAGGTAGTCGGTGGCGCCCGCGGACCGCGCGAGCTCCTCCTTCTCCGGGGAGACGTCGACCGCGACGATCGTGGACGCGCCCGCGATCCTGGCCGACTGGAGCGCCGCGAGGCCCACTCCCCCGACGCCGAACACCGCGACCGTCTCCCCCGGCCGGACCCGCGCGGAGTGGTGGACGGCGCCGTAGCCGGTGAGCACCGCGCAGCCCAGGAGCGCGGCGTCGGTGAGCGGGACGCCGTCCGGGGCGGGCAGCACGCAGGAGGCGGGCACCACCGTCTCCTCGGCGAACGCGGCGACGTTCAGCCCCGGGTACAGGTCGGTGCCGTCGTCGGCGCGGCGGGCGTGCACCTCGGCGGCGCCGGCCAGGGCGCCCGCGCACAGCCAGACCTCGCCGCGCGCGCAGGCGGGGCAGGTGCCGCAGGAGGGCGCCCAGTTGAGGACCACGCCGTCACCGGGCACGACATGGGTGACGCCCTCGCCGACGGCGAGGACCGTGCCGGCGCCCTCGTGGCCCAGGACGGCCGGGACCGGCAGGCGCATGGTGCCGTCGGACAGGGACAGGTCGGAGTGGCAGACCCCGGCGGCGGCGAGCCGGACGCGGATCCGGCCGGGGCCGGGCTCGGGCAGGTCGATCCCGGTGATCTCCAGCGGGGCACCGACGGCGGGCAGAACGGCGGCACGTACGGCCATGGCGGATTCGACTCCCCTAGAACTGGAAGGACTTGGTCTGGAGGTACTCGGTCAGGCCGTGCGTGCCGAGTTCACGGCCCACACCGGACTGCTTGTAACCGCCGAAGGGCGCCAGCGGGTTGAAGCGGCCGCCGTTGATGTCGACCTGGCCGGTCTCCATGCGGCGGGCGAAGGCCACCGCCTCCGCCTCGTCGCCGGCCCAGACGGCACCGGCCAGGCCGTAGACGGTGCCGTTGGCGATGCGCAGGGCGTCCTCCTCGTCCGCGTAGCGCAGGATCGACAGGACGGGGCCGAAGATCTCCTCCTGGGCGATGACCATCTCCGGGGTGACGTCGGCGAAGACCGTGGGGCTGACGTGGTAGCCCTTCTCGTGCGGGGAGTCGGAGCCGCCCGCGACCAGCCGGGCGCCCTCGGCGACGCCCTTGTCGATGTAACCGCGCACGCGTTCCTGCTGCTTGGCGCTGACGAGCGGGCCGATGCGGTCGCCGTACTTCGCGGCGGCGGCCGCGGCGAGTTCCACGGCCTCGTCGTACCGGTCGCGGTGGACCAGCATGCGGGTCCAGGCGCTGCAGGTCTGGCCGGAGTTGGACATGACGTTGGCGACGCCGACGTTGACCGCGCGGGCCAGGTCGGCGCCCGGCAGGATGACGTTGGCGGACTTGCCGCCGAGTTCGAGGGCGACCTTCTTCACCATGCCGGCCGCGATCGCGCCGATGCGGCGGCCGACGGCGGTGGAGCCGGTGAAGGAGACCAGGTCGACGCCCGGGTGCTCGGCCAGGGCCTGCCCGGCCACCGGGCCGAGGCCGGTGACGAGGTTGAACACGCCCGCCGGGACCCCGGCTTCGTGCACGGCCTCCGCGAACAGCCGCGCGACCAGCGGGGTGTCCTCGGCGGGCTTGACGACAATGGTGCAGCCGGCCGCGAGGGCGGGGGCGGTCTTGGCGACGATCTGGTGGAGCGGGTAGTTCCAGGGAGTGATCGCGCCGACCACGCCGACGGGCTCGTGGAGGACCGTCGAGTTGCCCGTCCTCTCCTCGAAGGCGTACGTCGCCGCCAGTTCGGCGTACGAGCCGGTCACGGCGATCGGCACGCCCGCGTGGACGGCCTGCGAGAGCTTCGGGGGCGAGCCGAGTTCGGCTGTCACCGTCTCGGCGATCTCGTCCCGCCGGGCCATGAGCACGTCCCGCAGCGCGGCCAGCCGGGCGGCGCGCTCGGCGGGCGGGGTGGCGGCCCAGGCGGGGAGGGCGGCGCGGGCGGCGCGCACGGCGGCGTCGACGTCCTCCACGGTGCCCGCGGGGACGGTGGCGATCACCTGTTCGTCGGCCGGGTTCACCACTTCGATCACGTCCGGGCCGGCGGCGGGGCGCCAGGCGCCGTCGATGTACATGCCGTCGTATGCCTTCATCGCGCTTCCTCCGGGGCGGGGCGTCGGTGTCCGACCGCTCAGTTCGTGCGAGATCCTAAACTAGCGGTGTTAGTTTTCTCGCGCCAGAGGTCTCCGCACGTCGGTGTCACTCCTCCAGGTCGGGCAGCCGTGCCGGGTTCGGACAGATCCGTTCGCCGCTCCGGTCGAAGACGAAGAGGTGGGCGAGGTCGACCAGGAGCGGTACCTGCATGCCGTGCCGGAGACGGATGTCGGGGGTGGTGCGGACGATGAGGTCGCCGGGCAGGCGCAGCTCGGCGGAGGCGGAGGCGGAGGCGGAGGCCGGGTCCGGCTGTCCGGGCCGGGCCGGCGTCGCCGCCGGTCCCGCGCGCAGCGCTCCGGCCCGTTCCCGCAGCCGGTGCAGGACCGCGCCCTCGCGGCGGCGCCGGGCCGGGCGCTCGGGCCGCGGACGCGGGGCCTCGAGATCGGGGACGACGGCGGGGCGGGAGCCGGTGTCGAAGTGGACGAGGACCTCGTGGCCCTGGAACTCCAGGTGCTCCACCAGGCCGGTGAGCACCACCTCGCCGGTCCGTGCGGCGGCCGGCTCGGCGATCCGCACGGCCTCCGAGCGCAGGCCCACGATGACTTCGCGGCCCTGCTGGACCCGCAGCAACTGGTGGTCCAGGGAGAGGGGTTCGGGCAGCCGCAGAAACTGTTTGCCCAGACTGATGGTCATCGCCCCATCGAGCGGGGCGCGCACCAGGCCGCGCAGGAGGTTGATGCGCGGGGTGCCGATGAACGCGGCGACGAAGACGTTGCCCGGCAGGGAGTACACCGTGCGCGGGGTGCCGACCTGCTGGAGGACGCCGCCGCGCAGGACGGCGACGCGGTCGCCGAGCGACATGGCCTCGGACTGGTCGTGGGTGACGTAGACGGTGGTGACGCCCAACTCCCGGGTGAGCCGGTAGATCTCGGCGCGCAGATGGTTGCGGAGCTTGGCGTCGAGGTTGGACAGCGGCTCGTCCATCAGGAAGGCGGAGGGGTGGCGGGCGATGGCCCGGCCCATGGCGACGCGCTGGCGTTCACCGCCGGAGAGCTGGGCGGGGAAGCGGTCGAGGAGGTCCTCGATGCCCAGCATGCGGGCGGTGGCGTCCACGCGCGGGGCCGGGTCGGCGCCGGGGGACTCGATGCGCAGCGGGAAACCTATGTTGTCGCGGCTGGTCATGCTCGGGTAGAGGGCGAAGTTCTGGAACACCATCGCCATGTCCCGGTCGGAGGGGGGCAGTTCGTTGCCGTACTCGCCGTCGAGGAACAGCCGGCCCTCGTCGATGTCCTCCAGTCCGGCGATCATCCGGAGCACGGTGGACTTGCCACAGCCGGAGGGGCCGAGCAGGACGAGGAACTCGCCGGGCGCGATGTCCAGCGACAGCCGGTCCACCACGCGGACGCCTCGCGTGTATGCCTTGCTCACGTCGTGCAGGGAGATGGCGCGTGTCATGAGGGTGCCCCCGGGGGCGGATCAGGGCGCTGGTGCTCCGCGTTCGGAACGCCCCGTGCGGGTCGCGCGGGGCGTGTGAGTCACGGAAGCTAACGGAAAGTAGCAGCCGGGGGAAGATGCCGGGCGGGATCAGGGCGCTCCGGTCCAGCAGGTGAGAAAGCGGACGTCCGGATTCAACGGAGTGACCGGTGTTCCGCGTCAGTCGTTCCCGTCGTCGCTTCCCGTGCGGTTGCTCGAACGGCTCGACCGGAGCAGCTCACCCGCCGTCAGGGTCGCCTTCGCCACTCCGCGCGTCCAGCGCGGACCGCCACGGGCCGCCCAGACGACGCAGGCGCATCCTCCGACGGCGAGAACGAGGACACCGGACAGGACGATCAGAAGCATATGGCCCCCTCTATGTGTGCACGACCCATGCGTGCACGGCCCATGCGTGCACGGCCTATGCGTACACAGCCCATGTATGCACGGCCTATGTGCGCACGACCTATGTGTGCACGGCCCGCCTCTCCGTGGGCGGTGTGTGCGATCGCGCCATCCTGCCAGTGCGGACGCGTCCACCGGGCACCGGCTAGCGAGCCGTACGGCGCCGGGGGCGGGCCTCGGTGCTCTTCCGGGCGGCCGGCGGGTCCTCCGCCGGCCGGGACGGGGTGCGCAGGGCGACGCCCGAAGCCAGGAACAGCAGGGCGCCGAGCATCACGAACGGGGCTGCCACGCCCGCGACTCCCGCGATCAGGCCCGCCGCCGCGGGCGCGGCGACCTGGCCCAGGCGGTTGCCGGTGAGGCGCAGGGCGAGGGCGGTGGAGCGGGCCTCGGCGGGGGCGGCCTGGACGACCGTCGTCATGGACAGCGGCTGGCCGACGCCCAGGCAGAAGCCGAGGACGGCCAGGACCAGGGCCAGCGCCCAGACCGGCAGCGGCAGCGCGAGGCCCGCGCACAGCAGCGCCGCCAGCAGGCAGGTCACCGTCAGCAGCGCCGTGCGGCCGAGCAGGCGCAGCAGCGGGGTGAGGACCAGCCGGCAGGCGATGGTGGCCGCCGCGCGGAGGCTGAGCAGCAGGCCGACGACGGCCGGGGCGATGCCCCGGTGCTCACCGACCACCGGGAGGTAGGCGGTGAGGATGTCGGTCGCGGACAGCACGGCCAGGCTGATGAGGATGCCCGCGGGGACCCCCCGGGCACGCAGGATGCCCCGTACCGGCACCCGTGCGCCCTGTCCCGTACGGGGTTTCAGGGCCCCGGGCCGTTCTATGCGCCACAGCGAGGTGAGCGCGACGGCGCCGCCCGCTCCCGCCGCCAGCAGGGCGAGCGCGCTGGTCCGGGCCATGTCCGCGCCGATCAGCGCGCCCGCCGCGATGGGGCCGACCAGCTGGCCGAGCGAGGCGCCGATGGTGAAGTGGCCGAAGTTGCGGTCCTGTTCGTGCGGCGCGGACTGGCGGGCGACCAGCGACTGCGCGCCGATGACGAAGCAGAGGTGGCCGAGGCCCATCACCCCGCTCCACAGGGCCATCGCCCACAGCGAGCCGGCGAGGCCGCTCAGCGCGCAGCCGCCGGAGATGAGCACCACGCCGACCGGGAGCAGGGGCGCGCAGCGGCCGTGGTCGGTGCGCCGGCCGAGGGGTACGGCGGCGAACAGCGGCAGCAGCGCGTACACGCCCGCGATCACACCGATGGCCCGCTCGTCCGCGCCCAGTGCCAGCGCCCGGTAGGAGACGGCGGGCCGGGCCATCGACACCGCCCCCTGCGCGAAGCCGAAGGCGATGACGAGGCGGAGCAGCCAGCCGCGGTTCCCACCGGGCGCCATGATCGGGTCCTTCCTGACAGTGGTCCGGGTGTCCGGCTCAGATGATGCCGAACAGGATTCCGGCCGCGAGGATCACCAGGCAGATCATGGCCGCCCACTTCACCACGAACCTGGTGTGGTCGCCGAACTCGACCCTGGCCATGCCGACCAGGACGTACACCGCGGGGACGAGCGGGCTGGACATGTGCAGCGGCTGCCCGACGAGGGAGGCGCGGGCCATCTCCAGCGGGGAGACGCCGTGCGCGGCGCCGGCTTCGGCGAGGACGGGCAGGACACCGAAGTAGAAGCCGTCGTTGGACATGAAGTAGGTCAGCGGAAGGCTCAGCAGGCCGGTGACCAGGGCCATGTGCGGACCCATGCCCTCGGGGATGACGCCCACCATCCACTCGGCCATGTGGTCGACCATCCCGGTGCCCTGGAGGACACCGGTGAAGACGGCGGCGGCGAAGACCATGCCGGAGACGTTGAGGACGTTGTCGGCGTGGGCCGCGAGCCGGGCCTTCTGGTCGGGGAGGTGCGGGAAGTTGACGGAGAGCGCGAGGGCGGCGCCGAGCAGGAACAGCACCGGGATCGGCAGCAGCTCCATGATCATGGCGGTGAGCAGCGCGACCGTGAGCAGCGCGTTGAACCAGTAGAGCCTGGGGCGCAGGGTGGGGCGGTTCGGGTCGAGGCCCTGGAAGTCGTCGTCGTCCTCAGCGTCGGCGTCCGTGCCGGAGCCGGAGCCACCGGTGGGCCGGGCGTCCTTGCCGAAGTCGCCGGCGGAACCCGCGCCGACCAGGACGGTCTCCGTCTCCTCGGCCTCCTCCTTCACCAGCGCCTCGTCCAGCGTCAGCACGCCCAGCCGCCTGCGCTCGCGCAGACCGAGCACGTACGCGAGGACGACGACGCCCAGCAGGCCGACCAGCAGGGCGGGGATCATCGGGACGAAGATGTCGCTCGCGTCGAGCTTGAGCGCGGTCGCCGCGCGGGCCGTCGGGCCGCCCCAGGGGAGGGTGTTCATCACGCCGTTGGCCATGGCGGCGACACCGGTCATCACGACCAGGCTCATCTTCAGGCGCTTGTACAGCGGATACATCGCCGAGACGGTGATCATGAAGGTGGTGGAGCCGTCGCCGTCCAGCGACACGATCGCGGCGAGCAGCGCGGTGCCGACGACGATCCGCATCGGGTCCGCCTTGCAGAACCGGAGGATGCCGCGGACGATCGGGTCGAAGAGTCCGACGTCGATCATCACACCGAAGTAGACGATCGCGAACATGAGCATCGCCGCGGTGGGGGCGAGGGTCGAGACGCCGTCGATGACGTAGTCACCGAGGTGGGCGCCCTTGCCGACGAACACGCAGAACAGCGCGGGGATCAGCACGAGCGCCGCGATCGGCGACATCTTCTTCAGCATGATCAGGACCAGGAAGGTCGCGATCATGGCGAAGCCGAGGATGGTCAGCATGAATGGATACCTAACGTTCGCCCTTGAACTCCCACCAGGGCCGGCGGTGCGTCGACGTTAGGTTCCTCAAAGCGGCGTTAACAAGACGTTGACCTGCGAGCAATAAGCGCAAAACCCCAGGTCACAGCTTTGCTCAGGTCAGCGCGCCGAACGTTTCGGTCACGGTGGCGCTCAACGGGGCCACCTCGACGGGTACGCCGTTGAGGACGGCGTTGCCCGACAGCGGGTCGAGGAGGCTGCCGTCGAGGAGCTGGTTGACGTTGGCGCCGGGGTCGGCGGCGGCGTGCCGTATGCGGGTGCCGGGCCGGTCGTGGCCCCAGCCGTGCGGCAGGCTCACCACCCCCGGGCGCACGCCGTCGGTGACCTCGGCGGGTGCGGTCACCTCTCCCCCGGCGCCCTTGATCCGCACCGGCTGTCCGTCCCGTACGCCGAGGCGTTCGGCGTCCTCGGGGTGGAGGTGCAGGGTGCAGCGGTTGGAGCCGCCGGTGAGGGCGGGCACGTTGTGCATCCAGCTGTTGTTGGAGCGCAGGTGGCGGCGGCCGACGAGGACGAGTCCGGCGGGGCGTTCGCCGAGGGCGGCGCGCAGTCGGGGGAGGTCGGCGGCGATCGGTTCCGGGAGCAGCTCCACTTTCCCGCTGCGGGTCTTCAGCGGCTGGGGCAGCCGCGGGCGCAGGGGGCCGAGGTCGATGCCGTGGGGGTGGGCGAGCAGCCTGTCCAGGGTGAGCCCGTCCGGGTCGGCGCCGAAGCCGTCGCCGTACGGGCCGAGGCGCAGCATCATGTCGAGGCGCCGTTCGGGGCCGTTGTCGCCGGTGAGCAGGGCGGCGAGTTCCTTCGGGTCGCGGCCGTGGACCGGGGAGTGCGGCTCCCGGACCGCCTTGCCGAGGGTCTGGTCGATCACCATGGCGTCCACGGCGTCGGGGTCGGCGCCGTGCATGCCGGTCGCGGCGAGGACGAGCCGGGCGAGGATCTCGGTCTCGGCCATGCGGCCGGGTTCCAGGGGGACGGCGGGGCGGGTGTAGCGGACCTGGTTGCGTACGGCGAGGGTGTTGAAGGCGAAGTCGTGGTGCGGGCTCTGCGCGGGCGGGGGCGGCGGCAGGACGACGTCGGCGTGGCGTGAGGTCTCGTTGAGGTACGGGTCGACGCTCACCATGAAGTCGAGCGAGCCGAGCGCCTTGTCGAGCCGGTCGCCGTCCGGGGCGGAGAGCACCGGGTTGGCGGCGACGGCGACGAGGGCGCGTACCGGCTCGCCGTCGTCGGTGGCGGTGTCGATCTCCTCGGCGAGGGCGGACAGCGGCAGTTCGCCCTTGGCCTCGGGGTGCCGGCTCACCCGGGAGTGCCAGCGTCCGAGGGCGAAGCCGCGGCCGGGTCCGGCGGGGCGCGGGGCCTTGTCGGTGGCGGCCTGCGGGAAGAGGGCGCCGCCGGGCCGGTCGAGGTTGCCGGTGAGGATGTTGAGGACGTCGACGAGCCAGCTCGCGAGGGTGCCGTGCGGGACGGTGCAGCTGCCGATGCGGCCGTAGACGGCGGCGGTGGGGGCGGCGGCGAGTTCCCGGGCGAGGGTGCGGAGGGTGGCGGCGTCCACGTCGCAGGCCGGGGCCACCGCTTCGGGGGTGAAGTCGTGCAGCGCCGCGGCGAGGTCGTCGAGGCCCTGGATGTGCGGCGCCCGCTCCCCCGGGTCGACGAGGCCCTCGTCGAACAGGGTGTGTGCCATCGCCGCGAGCAGCAGCGCGTCGGTGCCGGGGCGGACGGCGAGGTGCCGGTCGGCGAGGCGGGCGGTGCGGGTGCGGCGCGGGTCGATGACGGTGAGGGTGCCGCCGCGGGCCTTGAGGGCCTTGAGCCGGCCGGGGAAGTCGGGTGCGGTGCACAGGCTGCCGTTGGACTCCAGGGGGTTGGCGCCGATCAGCAGCAGGTGGTCGGTGCGGTCGAGATCGGGTACGGGGATGGCGTTCGCGTCGCCGAAGAGCAGTCCGCTGGAAACGTGTTTGGGCATCTGGTCGACGGTGGAGGCGGTGAACAGGCTCCGGGTGCCGAGCCCGGCGACGAGTACCGGCGGGTAGAGGGCGCCGGCCACGGTGTGGACGTTGGGGTTGCCCAGGACGAGGCCGACGGCGTGCGGTCCGTGCCGTTCGACGACGGGCCGTATCCCGGCGGCCACGGCGTCGAACGCCTCCGCCCAGGTGGCCTCGCGCAGCTCCCCGTCGACGCGGACGAGCGGGGTGCGCAGCCGGTCGGGGTCGGAGTCGACGGCCCCGAAGGCGGCGCCCTTGGGGCAGATGAAGCCCCTGCTGAACACGTCGTCGCGGTCGCCGCGGGCGCCGGTGACCCGGCGGCCGTCGATGGTGAGCGTCAGGCCGCAGGTGGCCTCGCACAGGGGACAGATACGAAGGGCGGTGCGGGACACGGGACCTCCCGGGTGCGGCGGCGGTGACGCGCGGACGAGCCGAGCATACCGACCGGTATGCACGGAGGGGAGGGGGTCGCCGGGGACGGCTCAGTCCAGCGTCCGGGCCAGGTACGCCCGCAGCATCTCGCGCAGTTCGCCGATGACCTTCTCGTCTCCTTCGGGCGTCATCCGGAACGCCAGGTGGACGAGGGCGTCGGCGGTCTCGACCGCGACGAGGAAGGTGCGGCGCAGGTCGTCGTCGGCCTCGCGGCCGAGGTAGCCGGAGAGCAGGTCGGTGAGACGGTCGGCGACGCGGTGGTTGGGTTCGGCGCGGCGGGTGCCGACGGGTATCTGGTTGCCGAAGTCGACGAGGGAGAAGCCGGGGGCGGTGCGCTTCATGTCGAGGTACTCGTCGAGCACGACGTCCATGGCGCGCCGCCAGCCCCGGTCACCGGTGACCTGGAGGCGTTCGGTGACCCGTTCCGTGAAGCGCTCCAGGTTGCGCTGGGCCAGCGCGTCGGCCATCTGGCGCTTGTTGCCGAAGAAGCGGTAGACGGAACCGATGGGCACGCCGGCGCGCTGGGCGACGGCACGGGTGCTGAGGTCGTCGTAGCCGGCCTCGTCGAGGAGTTCGGCGCAGGCGTCGAGGATCCTGGCCAGCCGTTCGGCGCTGCGCCGCTGCACCGGCGCTCGGCGGAGCGATGTCGCGTGGGGCACGGGCCTCATCATGCCCGCTCGCCCCCGCCCGGTGAACCTCGCCCTCCGCCACGGTCCCGTCCGTCCGTTTCGCGCACCCGTTCCGCGGGTGCCGCGGCGACCGGGCCGGCGCTCGGACCGGGGCCCGGCTCCCGGTCCGACACCGTGATGCCGGCCGCACCCTCCACGGGCTCGCCGCCCACGGCCCACACCGAGCCGTCGTCGATGCCGGGAGTGACCTCTGCGCCGACGGCGGGCGTGTCCTTCCCGTCCGCCTCGCGGCAGGGGCGGCCCTCCTCGTCCCGCTCGTCCAGGAGCTCGCCGGCCGGTGAGGGCGCCTTTCCGCCCTGCTCCCGGGCATCACTCGGACCGCGGCCCGCGGATCCGGCCAGAAGTGCGACACGGACCGCGAGCGCGGTGATCAGGCCCCGCGTCCACGACATGCCCGGGAGCGCAGAACACGGGTGCGACCCCGCGGATCCCCCTGAAGTCGGGTTCCGCGCCCTCCGTCGAGAGGAGGAGGGCGGCGGGACGGAGACCGCGCGGGCCTCTTGCGCCGCGGGGATCACGCGGCCCTCTTGCGCTGCGGAAATCGCAATCCTACGGTGTTGCATAGGAATTCGATCGCAAGGGAGCACCGGGCATGAGCGGGGACACGCGCAAGATCGCCGAAGGGCTGGAACACCTCTCCGGTTTCGGAAACGAGCACAGCTCCGAGGCGGTCCCGGGCGCCCTGCCCGAGGGCCGCAACGCGCCGCAGCGCGCGCCGCTCGGGCTGTACGCGGAGCAGCTGAGCGGTACGGCGTTCACCGAGCCCCGCGCGGAGAACCGCCGCTCCTGGCTGTACCGGATCCGCCCGTCGGCCGCCCACCCGGCGTTCACCCGCACGGGCAACGGATCGCTGCGTACCGCGCCCTTCACCCAGACCGTGCCCGACCCCAACCGGCTGCGCTGGAACCCGCTGCCGGAGCCCGCCGGGGGCACCGACTTCCTGGCCGGACTGTGGACCCTGGGCGGCAACGGCGACGTCACCCAGCGCACCGGCATGGCCGTGCACCTGTACCACGCCACCGCCTCGATGGACCGCGTCTTCAGCGACGCCGACGGTGAGCTGCTGATCGTCCCCGAGCACGGCGGACTGCTGCTGCGCACGGAGTTCGGACTGCTGCATGTGGAGCCGGGACACATCGCGTTGATTCCTCGTGGAGTGCGGTTCCGTGTGGACCTCCTGGAGGACTCTGCCCGCGGTTATGTGTGCGAGAACTACGGGGCGGCGTTCCGGCTCCCCGACCTCGGCCCGATCGGCGCCAACGGGCTGGCCAACGCCCGGGACTTCCGGGCGCCCGTCGCCGCGTACGAGGACGTCGAGGGGCCGGTGGAGGTGGTGAACAAGTTCTGCGGCAACCTGTGGTCGGCCACCTACGACCACTCCCCGCTGGATGTCGTCGCCTGGCACGGCAACCATGTGCCCTACGCCTACGATCTGCGCCGCTTCAATGTGATGGGCACCATCTCGTACGACCACCCGGACCCGTCGATCTTCACGGTGCTGACGTCTCCGAGCGACACCCCGGGTCTGGCCGGGGTGGACTTCGTGGTCTTCGCACCCCGCTGGCTGGTGGGCGAGGACACCTTCCGGCCGCCGTACTTCCACCGGAACGTGATGAGCGAGTACATGGGTCTGATCGAGGGCGCGTACGACGCGAAGGCGGAGGGCTTCGTGCCGGGCGGGGGTTCGCTGCACAACATGATGTCGGCGCACGGCCCCGACCGGGAGACGTTCGACCGGGCGAGCGCCGCGGAGCTGCGCCCGCAGAAGATCGACGACGGCCTGGCCTTCATGTTCGAGACCCGCTGGCCGGTGTCGCTCACCCCCCAGGCCGCACGGGCGGAGCACCTGCAACAGGGCTACGACACCGTGTGGCAAGGGCTCGAGCGTCACTTCCAGCCGTTGCACTGAACCGTTCCCGACCGGTACGGATAGCCCGTGACCTCCTTCGCTCCGGATTCGATCGTCCTGAACCGCAAGTTGCCGCTCTGGTATCAGGTGTCGCAGTCGCTGCGCGCCTCGATCCTCGGCCGCTCACCCCAGGACCCCCTGCGTCTGCCCACCGAGGAACAGCTGGCCGGGCACTACGGGGTGAGCGTGCTGACCATGCGGCAGGCGCTGAAGGAGCTGGAGGACGAAGGGCTGATCACCCGCCACCGCCGGCGCGGCACGTTCATCGAGCCCGGCGCCCGGCGGGGCGCCCCGGTGCGGCTGCTGGGCTCGGTGGACGCGATCGTGGCCCAGCAGTCCGGTATGACGACCGAGTTGCTGGAGCACGGTCCGGCGCCGGTGCCGGCGGAGATCGCCGAGTACTTCCCGGACCTGTCCGAGGCGGCGGCGTACCACCGGCTGCGCGGCGACGAGAAGACGGGCGAGCCGACCAACCACGCCCGCAACTGGGTCCGTCCCGAACTGGCCGCCCGCATCGACCCGGCCGACCTGGTGCGGTGGCCGATGACCAAGGTGCTGCGGGATGTCGTCGGGGCGGACATCAGCCGGATCACGGACACGGTGGAGGCGCGGCTCGCGGACCCGGAGACGGCCCGGCTGCTCCAGGTGCCGCTGCTCAGCCCGATCCTGCACTACACGGGCGTCACCTACGACACCGACGGTCGGCCCCTGGACGTGGCCGTCATCCACTACCGGGGCGACCGCTTCTCCTTCACGGTGACGCTGGACGCCACCTGATCCGCCGCGCCCACACGTCGTACGATGCCCTGCGTGACGCGTGACGACGCTCCGCTGCTGGCGGATCTCATGCCGTGGTCCGTCGCACCGCCGCGGCTCGGCCGGGGGTGGCCGGCGGCCCCCGACGCGGCGTCCCTGAAGGCCCGTTGGGACGCCCTGGTGAAGGCCGAGGGGCCGGACCGCGAGGCGCTGTTCCGGCCGACGCGCTCCCGGACGCCGCACACGGCGGTCGGTCAGCTGCCGGGCCGCAGCGGCGGCACGGAGAGGCTGGCCCGCGCGTCGGGCCCGTGCCCCGAGCCGGTACGGGTCCTGTACGCCCCGTTCGACGAGCAGTGGCTGATACCCGACCAGCGGCTGATCGACGCGGCCCGGCCGGAGTTGTGGCGGGTGGCGGACGAGCGGCAGATCTTCGTCGTGGAGGCGGGCACGACCCGGGACCTCACGGGTCCGCCCCTGCTGGCCACTTCCCTGCTGCCGCTGCTGCGCACCGGCCGCGTCCGCCCGTTGTACCGCCGGCCGGGCGCCGCGGAGCCGAACCTGGCCCCGGGCCTGACGGAACACCTCGCCGCCAGGCTCGGCCGGGACACCTCGCCGGTGGACGTCCTCGCCTGGGTGATGGCGGCGGCACGCGCCACGCCAGCCGGGCTCGCGGTGCCGCTCACCGGGGACGCCGGTGTGTGGGCCCGGGGCGTCTCGGTGGGCCGCCGGATGCTGTGGCTGGTGCGGCGCGACGGGGAGCGGCCCCGACTTCCCGGCGGGCGCCGCCCGTACGTACGCGCTCCGCTGCCCTCCCGGCCGGTGACCGTGGACTACGACCGGGACGAGGAGGCCCTGTCGCTCGGCGAGGGCCGTATCTCCCCGGTGCCGCCCGGGGCCTGGGACTTCGAGGCCGGCGGCGTGCGGGTGCTGGAGCAGTGGTTCGCGGCCCGCACGGAGCCGGCCGAGCCGGGCACCCTGGCCGCGATCGGGCCGGCCGGCTGGCCCCAGACCTGGACCTCGGAACTCCTGGAGCTGATCACGGTCCTCACCCTGCTGGCCGAACTGCGCCCGGAGCAAGGGGCGCTGACGGACCCTGCCCTCCCCGACCCGGTCACGCCGGCCGAGCTGCGCGCGGCGGGCGTGCTCCCGGTGCCGTCCTCCGCACGCCGCCCCGCCTCGGTGCTGGACGCCCGCGAGGAGGGGCCGGAGGGCCAGCTCACGCTGCTCTGAGGGCCGGCCCGCGGCTGATCCGGGGGCCGGCCCGCAGCTGATCCGAGGGTCAGCCGCGGGGCTCGAAGCCGTCCAGCATCCGGCCGAGCGCCCGCTCGAACACCGCTTCCAGATCGATCGGCCCGGTGTCCTCCGCGAAGGCCGCCGCCATCCGCGGGTACTCACCGGTCGCGATCCGGCCGCCCAGGTAGGCGATCCGGATCGCGTTCTCCTGCTCCTGCGACCAGGGCAGCGAGCGGGTGCGTTCGGCGGTGGCCAGCTCGTTGGTGACGTAGGTCGTCACGATGCCGTTCAGCATCGCGATCAGTTCCAGCTTGGTGCCGTAGGGCCTGGGGAGCGGGTCCAGGCAGACCAGGCAGTGTTCGAGGTAGCGCAGGGAGTTGGGGCTGAAGCCGTAGACAGGCGACATCAGCCGCGGCAGCCACGGGTGGCGGTGCATCAGCGCGCGGGTCTGGTGGGCCACCCGGAGCATGTCGGCGCGCCAGTCACCGCCGGGCTCCCACAGCTCGTGCTCGCCGCCGGCCGCGTCCACCATCAGCTCGTACAGGTCCTCCTTGCGGGGGACGTAGTTGTACAGCGACATGGTGCCGCAGCCCAGCTCGGCGGCGACGCGGCGCATGGAGACCGCGTCCAGGCCCTCGGCGTCCGCGATCCGCACCGCAGCCGCCGCGATGTCGGCGCGCGTGTACGCCGGTCTGGGTCCACGGCCGGCGCGCTCGGGGCGCGCCCAGATCACTTGGGGTTCGGCCGCTCGGCCCGCCATCGGTCATCACCTCGCCCACCATCGTAGTTACGTACACCGTACGTAGTGCGCTATGGTCACCCCATGACTACTACGTACGCTGTACTTAGTGAGGGTCTGGAGAAGCGTTTCGGGCGGGTCCATGCCCTGCGCGGGCTGGATCTGGCGGTGGCCGAGGGCACGGTGTGCGGGGTGCTCGGACCCAACGGGGCGGGCAAGACGACGGCCGTCCGGCTGCTGACCACGCTGCTGCGGCCCGACGCGGGCTCCGCGCGGATCGCGGGCCACGACCTTCTGCGGGAGGCCGCCGCCGTACGGCGCAGGATCGGCGTCACGGGCCAGGACACCTCGATCGACGGGGACCTCACGGGCCGCGAGAACCTGCGGCTGTTCGCCCGGCTGCACCGGGTGGGCGGGGCGGCCGCACGGGCCGCCGAGCTGCTGGACCGCTTCGGCCTTGCGGAGGCGGCCGACCGGCCGGCGTCCGGCTGGTCGGGCGGTATGCGGCGCCGGCTGGACCTGGCGGCGAGCCTGATCCGCCGTCCCGAGGTGCTGTTCCTGGACGAGCCGACGACCGGACTCGACCCGGCGAGCCGCAATCTGATCTGGGACGCCGTGCGGGAGCTGACCGGTGAGGGCACGACCGTGCTGCTCACCACCCAGTACCTGGAGGAGGCCGACCGGCTCGCCGACGGCATCGCCCTGGTGGACCGGGGCCGGGTCGCACACACCGGCTCGCCGGCCGAACTCAAGGCGCTGGTCGGCACGCACGCCGAGGTGGTCGTGGCGGACGCGGAGGCGCTGGTGGCGGCGGCCGGGGTGCTCGACCGGCTGACGGGCGCGCAGCCGTCCCTCGACCGGGAGCGCAACGCCGTCGGCGCGGTCACCAAGGACCCCACGCTCACCCTCCCGCACCTGGTGCGCACGCTGGACGCGGCGGGCGTGCCGCTGCTCGACGCGAGCCTCAGGCCACCGACCCTCGACGACGTGTTCCTGCGGCTGACCGACGGGCAGGGATTCCACCCCTTCGACGACAAGGAGCGTGCCGCATGAGCACATTGGCGTACGACGGCACCGCGATGCTCGGCCGGCAGCTGCGGCGGATGCGGAACAACCCGGGGCTGCTGGTCCTCACCCAGACGATGCCCATCAGCATGCTGCTGTTCTTCGGCTACGTCTTCGGCAGCGCGCTCGCCGTGCCGGGCGCGGAGTACCGGTCCTTCCTGGTGCCGGGGCTGCTGGTGGCGACGGCGGCGGGCGGTGTGATGACCGGCATGTTCCAGTCGGCGCAGGACGTCCACCGGGGGGTGACGGACCGGTTCCGCACGCTGCCGATGAGCCGGGCGGCCGTGCCGGCGGGCCAGGCGGCCGCGGACGTGCTGGTGACGGCGGCCGGGACGGTGCCGTTCCTGCTGGTGGGGCTCGCGGTGGGCTGGCGGGTGGAGGGCGGCGTGCTCGAAGCCGTGGGCGCCGTCGCCCTGTTGCTGCTGTTCCGGTTCGCCTGCGTGTGGATCGGGATGTACCTCGGCCTGCTCACCCGGAACGAGGAGGCGGCCGGCCAGCTGGGCGGGGCGACCTTCCTGTTGCCGCTGCTGTCCAGCGCGTACATCCCGACGGCGGGGCTGCCGGACGGGCTGCGTACGGTCGCGGAGTGGAACCCGATCAGCGCGGTGGCGACGGCACTGCGGGACCTGTTCGGCAACGCGCCCGTGCCCGACGGGGCGGCCTGGCCGGTGGCGCATCCCGTCGCGGGGTCACTGGGGTGGTGCGCGGTGCTGCTCGTGGTGTTCGTGCCCCTGGCGGTACGGCAGTACGGGCGCGGGAGGGGGTGAAGCCCCTGGGTGGATGTCAGGTTCCTGCCAGGAGGGGGAGCCGACCGGTGCGCCCCGGAGCACTGCCGGGTGGGAACGGGGGCGCCGGCATGGGGAAGTGCCGGTGTCGCATCGGGCGCCGGATGCCGCCGGCACCGCGGGGACGACGGACGGGGCGGGGCGCTGCGCCGGGACGGTGGCGGGCCGTCCGGGCGCTGGCGCTACCGGCTGCCGAACAGGGAGCGGCGCAGCCGACGCAGCGGGGCGAAGAGCGAGACGCGGCTCGCCCGGGCCCGTGCGCTCCTGGCGCCGCGGTCGTGCGCGGTGTCACGCGCGATGAGCTCACGCATCAGTGACGTCGCCTCGGCCGTCTCCCGCTGTGGGACCGCGGGTCCTCCGAGGACCGAGAGATGGCGGTCGAGGCGCGAGCTGGTCGCGCTGCTGCCGCAGGTGATCGCAGGGACCCTCGCCCTGCTGCGCACTGTTATCTGTTCCATGTCACTCCCCACCCGTACGAGTCCACCCGGCCCGGGCAGGGTAACCCTATCGCCCCGTACAGGCACTCGTGTATCGAGGTCACAGGATTCACCTTCCCCATAAGGGGGTTGACGAACACGCGTCGATTACTCTCCGAATCCGACCGTTTTCAGGGCGAGTTGAACGACAGGCTGCGAGGTGGGCTGCGGTGATCCGCCATCGGGTTCGACGGTCACGGCGAGTGACGTCGCGGCGGTGTCCAGGCCGGAGGCGATCAAGGGTGTGTCGCCCTCGAACAGCCCCAGGGAACGCGGTCGTGCGTCCGGACCCATGAGCCAGAGCTGGCGCACACGTCCGTTCGGAGGGTCGCCGTAGCCGCCGAGGGTGACGACCGCGCTGCGGGTCGATGCGGAGGCGATCACTCCGATCGTGCGGCCGCGCGCGTCCCGGCCGCTGCTCGCGCGGGCGTCCGGGGCGGCGAGAACGTGGGCGATCTCACGTGACCGGTCGCGTTCGGCGGTCAGCTGGTCCTGGGTCCGGTTCGCCTGGACGGCGAAGAGCGCGGCGACGACGAGCGCCGCGGCGGCGGTGGCCGTCGCGAACGGCACGAACAGCGGCGTACGGCGCCGCTCCCGGGGGCGCGGCGGGGGTGCGGTGCCCCAGACGTGCGGCGGGAGTCGCGGCGCACGCGCGCGTGCCGGTTCCCGGGGCGCGGGTTCCTGCGGGGTGGTCCGTACGGCGGCCAGGACCCGGTCCCGCAGCGCGGCGGGCGCGGGGGCGACCGTGGACCAGGCGAGGCGGACGGCGTCCTCGGCGAGGGCCCGCACCTCGGCGGCGCAGCGGGCGCAGGACGTCAGATGCCTCTCGAAGCGGACGCGTTCGGCGGGTTCCAGGGCGTCGAGGGCGTAGGGGGCGGCGAGCGAGTGCGGGTCCCCGCGGCGCGGCAGTCGGTCGAACAGGCTCATGCCGCGCCTCCCAGGCAGTCGCGCAGGCGGGTCAGTCCGTCGCGCATACGGGTCTTGACCGTGCCCAGCGGCAGTGACAGCCGCTCGGCCACCTCCCGGTAGGTGTAGCCGTCGTAGTAGGCGAGGGTGACCGACTGTCTCTGGAGTGCGGTGAGGCGGTCCAGGCAGCGGCGCACCCATTCACGTTCGAGTCCGGCCTCGACCTCCTCGGCGACCTGGTCGAAGGCGGGGCCGTGGCCGCGCCGGGCCTCGCGCTGCTCGCGTTCGCCGGCCGCGCGGGCGCTGCGCACCCGGTCGACGGCGCGGCGGTGGGCGAGGGTGAGGACCCAGGACAGCGCGCTGCCCCGGCCGGGGTCGAACCGCGCGGCGGAGCGCCAGAGTTCGAGCAGCACCTCCTGGGCCACCTCCTCCGACTGGGCGGGATCGCGCACCACGCGCCGCACCAGCCCGTACACCGGCCCGGAGACCAGCCCGTACAGGTCCTCGAACGCCTTCTGGTCGCCTCCGGCCACCAGCACCAGCAGCTCGTCCGCCTCCAACGCGCATCCCCCCTCTCCGGCCCCGGCGGGCCGCCCGGTCACACGAGGCGTGCGCGGCGAGCGAGCCTCCGGACGGTAAGTACGGATCAACGGACCGAAAACGCGGGTCGGCAGCGAGAAATGCTACGGGCGGACCGGCGTGGGGGAAGAGGGCCCGGACGAGTTTCGGAACTCGACCAATCCGGCCCGCCGCGCGTTCCGAATGCCGTTGCGTCAAAGCAAGTCGGCACGGAGGACGGACGGCATGACATCTGATTCCAGGACCGGTGCGGGGCGCAGGAGTCTCGCGACCCTGATCTGTGGTGCGCTGGCCGCCGGAGGGCTCGCAGCCGCCGGCGTGACCGCGCTGGAACCCGGGGCGGCCTCCGCCTCCAGCCACCGGGAGGCCCCGCTGATCTCGGGCACCCCGCAGTACGACAACACGGACCTGTACGCGTTCGTCAGCCCCGACAAGCCGGACACCACGACGGTCATCGCGAACTGGATCCCCTTCGAGGAGCCGGCCGGCGGGCCGAACTTCTTCACGTTCGCCGAGGACGCGCAGTACGACATCCACATCGACAACAACGGGGACGCGCAGGGCGAGCTGCTGTTCCGCTACACGTTCAGGACCCACACGAAGAACGACAGGACGTTCCTCTACAACACGGGTCCGGTCACCGGCCTGGACGACCAGGATCTCAACATCACGCAGACCTACGACATCGAGCTGCTGAAGCTGAAGGACCAGCACGCGGTGTCCCGTACGAAGATCGCGGACGACGTCCCGGTCGCGCCGTCGAACGTCGGCAAGGCGTCCATGCCGGACTACGACACGCTGCGCGAGCAGGCGGTGCGCGAACTCGCGGGCGGGGCGACGACGTTCGCCGGGCAGGCCGACGACCCGTTCTTCCTGGACCTGCGGGTCTTCGACCTGCTGTACGGCGGGAACCTCTCCGAGGTCGGCAACGACACCCTCAAGGGGTACAACGTCAACTCGCTGGCGCTCCAGGTGCCGACCGACATGATCACCGAGTCGGCGGACCAGCCGGTCGTGGGCATCTGGTCGACGACGCAGCGCAAGAACGCCGAGGGGCACTTCGTGCAGGTGTCGCGGCTGGGCAACCCGCTGGTGAACGAGGTCGTCAATCCGCTGAAGGACAAGGACACGTTCAACGCGTCCGCGCCGTGGGACGACGCGCAGTTCCTGAAGAACGTCACCGAGCCGGAGCTGCCGAAGCTCATCGAGGCGATCTACAAGATCGACGCGCCCGACGAGCCGCGCAACGACCTCGTCGACGTGTTCCTGAAGGGCGTCGAAGGGCTCAACCGGCCGCCGCACGTGACGCCGTCGGAGATGCTGCGTCTGAACACGTCCGTCGAGCCGGCCGCCGAGCCGAAGCGGCTGGGCGTGCTGGACGGGGACAACGCCGGTTTCCCCAACGGGCGGCGGCTGACGGACGACGTAATCGACGCGTCGCTCCAGGTGGTCGAGGGGGAACTGGTCGGGGCGAAGAACGACCTGGGGGACGCGGTCGACGCCAACGACAAGGAGTTCGGGGCGGCGTTCCCGTATCTGGCGAACCCGACGGAGGGGTCGCGCGGTCCGCTCGCCAAGGGCGTGGACGGCGGCAACGACGTGCGCAACCAGCTCGGTGACGCGCTGCGGCCGGCGGGTGCGGAGGGGGCCGACAACACGGCCCTCATCGCCGCGTCCGCCGGTGCGGGGGCCGGCGGACTGCTGCTGATCGGAGTGGCGCTGCTGTGGTGGCGCCGGATGCGCGGCCGGGCGTACTGACCCGGCCCTCCCCGACCGGCGCGGTCCGTCCCCATCCGTCCCCACGGCACGGGCCGCGCCGCCGACTTCCGCACACCCGGCGAACGACCGAGGAGCAAGGCCATGCCTCCGCGTACGAACGACAGCCCTCCGGACGGCGAGCGCGGCACCGTACCGCCCGCACCGGCGGAGCCCGGCCACGACAGGACACCGGACGAGGCGGCCCATCGCCGCGGCCCGGGGGAGGAACGTGCCCGGCCCGGGACGCGGGAACAGCCGCCCCGGGAAGCGGACCGACGGCGCGTGCCGCCGGACGGACGACGGGCAAGGAGCGGTGGCGGAGCGCCGGGCAGGCCGCGGTGAGGACATGTCCGACGGACAGTCGCACCGCCGGTACGAGACCCCGCCGGCCGACGACGCCGGCCGCCGGGCCCCGGCCGCCCCTGGCGCCGACAGCGGCGGCGAGGACGCCGGATCAGCCGGCCCGGACGCCGACGGCCACAGCCAGGACGTCGAACCGGCCGGCCCCGACGGCGCAGGGCAGCGGGCCGGCGCGCTGCGGCGGTTCTCCGCTGCCGCGCGGCGGTCGCGCGGGGCACGTCTCACGGTGTGTGCCGGGTTGCTGGCCGTCGCGATGACCGCCGGGGCCGTCGCGGTGGGCGGTGGAGGGAACGAGGGGCGGGCCGGGGCGGCCGGTGCCGCGCCGGCGGTCGTCGCCGGGATGCTCGCCGGGGGTGAGCTCGGTGCCGGTATCCGGTCGTTGCAGGCCCATCTGCGGGCGCAGCCGCGTGACTTCGGCGGCTGGGCCGCCCTCGGGACCGCCTATGTCGAGCAGGCGCGGACCCAGGGGGACCCTTCGCGCTATCCGCAGGCCGAGCGGGCGCTCGAGCGTTCCCTCGCGCTCGAACCCGGCAACGAGCAGGCCCTCGCCGGGCAGGCCGCCCTCGCCGCCGCGCGGCACGACTTCACCGGCGCCCTGGCGTACGCCGACCGGGCACTGAGGCAGAACCCCTACAGCGAACGCGCCCTGTGCTCCCGTATCGACGCGCTGGTCGAGCTCGGCCGGTACGAGGAGGCCGCCGGGGCCGCCGCCACCGCCGACCGCAGGCGGCCGGGGGTGCCCGTGTTCACGCGGTACGCGTACGTACGGGAACTGCGCGGCGATGTGCGCACCGCGCGGGAGGTGCTGCGGCGGGCCCTGGACAGCGCGTCCTCGCCCGCCGACGTGGCGTACGTCGCGACCGCGCTGGGACAGCTCGCCTGGAACCGGGGCGAGTACAAGACGGCTCTCACGCACTACGCGCGGGCGCTCGCCGCCGACGACGGCCACCTCCCCGCCCTGGAGGGCCGGGCCCGCGCACAGGCCGCGAGCGGCGACCGCGCGGGCGCCGTGAAGACGCTGGAGCAGGTCGTCGTCCGCTCCCCGTTGCCCGGCCCCCTGGTCGCGCTCGGTGAGCTGTACGAGGACCGCGGCGCCGGCGGCGACCGCGCGAAGGCACACGACCAGTACGCCCTCGTCGACGCCTGGACCGCGCTGGCCCGGGCCGGCGGGGTCGACGCCGACCTCGACACCGCGCTCGCCGCCGCCGATCACGGGGACGCCGGTGAGGCGCTGCGCGCGGCCCGCGCGGAGTGGGACCGGCGGCACAGCGTGCACACCGCGGACGCCCTCGCCTGGGCCCTGCACGTCAACGGCCGCGACGAGGAGGCCCTTCCGTACGCCCGCCGCGCCACGGCCACCGGATACCGCGACGCCGCCTTCCTCTACCACCGGGGCATGATCGAGAAGGCCACCGGGCGCGACCGCGCCGCCCGCGGCTCCCTCACCGCCGCGCTGGAGCTGAACCCCGGCTTCTCCCCGCTCGGCGCCCGTGCGGCCCGGGCCGCGCTGAAGGAACTGGAGGCGGCGCGTTGAACCTCCGCCGCCGCGTCGCCGCCGGTGCCGCCGTCCTCACCGCCGCCTGCGCGCTCGCGCTGGTCCCGGCCGGCACGGCGAGCGCGCACCCGCTCGGCAACTTCACCGTCAACCGCTACGACGGGCTGGTGGCCGCGCCCGGTGAACTCCGCGTCCGCCATGTCGAGGACCTCGCCGAGATCCCTGCCACCCAGGCCGGGCCGGACATCGAACGGCTGGGCCTGGACGCCTGGGCCCGGCAGCACTGCGCCACGGCCGCGCGGGACAGCGAGGTGCGCGTCGACGGGCGGGCGGTCCCGCTCACCGCAGGCACCGCCCGTGCGCGCGTGCGGCCCGGTCAGGCCGGGCTCGACACCCTGCGCGTGGAGTGCCGGCTGACCGCGCCCCTCCCCGAGGAAGAAACGGTCGGCCTCCGCTTCCGCGGGGCGGGCGCGTCGTCCGGGCCGGGCTGGCGGGAGATCACCGCGCGGGGCGACCGTACGACGCTCACCGCATCGGACGTGCCGACGGCCTCGCTGTCCGGCGAACTGACCCGGTATCCGGAGAAGCTGCTCTCGTCCCCGGCCGACACCAGGACCGCGGCCCTGCGCGTCCGTCCGGGCGGCCCGGCCCTGGCGGAGGAGGAGGCCGACGCGCCCGCTGCCGCCGTACTCCCGCGCGGTGCCGACCGCTGGACCCGCGCGCTCGACGACCTCGTCGCCCGGCGCGACCTGACCGCGGGTCTCGCCGCGCTCGCGCTGCTGATCGCCGTCGGACTCGGCGCGATGCACGCGCTCGCCCCCGGTCACGGCAAGACGCTCATGGCCGCGACGGCTGCGGCGCGCGGAGGCAGTGCCCGGCTCAGGGACGTCCTGCCCATGGCCGCCTCGGTCACCGTCACCCACACGCTCGGCGTGGTCGCCCTGGGGCTGCTGGTCACGGCCGGTTCGGCCGCCGCGCCCTCGGTGATCGCCTGGCTGGGCATCGTGAGCGGCGCACTTGTCACCCTGGCCGGCGCGAGCCTCGTACGCCGGGCCCTGCGCAACCGGAACCACACACACCACCACGAGCACGGCCACACACACCCGCATGGACACACGCACACCCACGGCGGTCGCGCCCACACCCGTCCCACCGCCCCCACCCTGCGCGGCACGGTCCTGCTCGGTTTCGCCGGCGGACTGGTGCCCAGTCCGTCCGCCGTCGTGGTGCTGGTCGGCGCCGCGGCCCTCGGCCAGGCCTGGTTCGGGCTGCTGCTCGTCGTCGCGTACGGCGTCGGGCTGGCCCTGACGCTCACCGCGGCCGGGTACGCGGTCGTGAAGGCCGGCAGCGGTGTGACCGGGCTGCTGGCCCGGCGTCCCCGCTGGACGGCGGCCCCGTGGGCGGCTCTTGTGCGCCGGAGCGCGCCCCTGGGGTCGGCGTTCGTCGTCGTGGCCCTGGGTGCCGGACTGGTGTTCAAGGGGGCGGCATCCGCACTGGGCTGAGCTACTTTCATGAGCAAAGGGAGAATTCGCCCGGATGCGAAGGGGGCGCCGTGTCCGAGGAACCGGGCAGTGAGCGGGTGATCGCGGGCCGGTACCGGCTGCTGTCACCGCTGGGCGAGGGCGGCATGGGGACCGTGTGGCGGGCCCGCGACGAGGTGCTGCACCGCGAGGTCGCCGTCAAGGAGGTGCGCGCCCCGGCCGGACTGCCGGCGTCCGACGTGGAGCGGATGTACGCCCGGCTGGAGCGGGAGGCGTGGGCGGCGGCCCGGGTCGCCGACCGCAATGTGGTGACGGTGTACGACGTGGCCATGGAGGACGGCCGCCCGTGGATCGTCATGGAGCTGGTGCGCGGCCTGTCGCTGGCCGAGGTGCTGGACGCGGAGGGAGTGCTGTCTCCGCGGCGGGCCGCGCACATCGGCGCGGAGGTGCTCGCCGCGCTGCGGGCCGCGCACGGGGCGGGGGTGCTGCACCGGGACGTGAAACCGGCCAACGTGCTGATCGCGAACGACGGGCGGATCGTGCTCACCGACTTCGGGATCGCCATGGTGGAGGGCAGCTCCGCGCTGACCATGACCGGTGAGGTCGTCGGTTCGCCCGAGTTCCTCGCGCCGGAGCGGGCGCTGGGGCGTACGCCGGGACCCGAATCGGACCTGTGGTCGCTCGGTGTGCTGCTGTACGCGGCGGTCGAGGGTCACTCGCCCTTCCGCCAGGACACCCCGCTCAGCACCCTGCGGGCGATCGTCGACGAGGAGCTGCCGCCGCCGCGCCGGGCCGGGCCGCTCGCCCCGGTCGTCGAGGGGCTGTTGCGCAAGGATCCGGCCGAGCGGCTGTCCGCGGAGCGGGCGCAGCAGGACCTGCGGATCGTCGGGGCGGGAGGCGCTCCCCGCGCGGACACGGCGCGCTCGGCGCCGTACACCCCGACGGTGGCCGCGCTGTCGCGGCCGTACCCGGAGACGTACTCGTCCGCTCCCCCGGTGCCGGCCGCGGGAGCGCCGGCGGCGACCACCGCGGTCACCCGGCCCGGGCGCGATCGGCGTACCGCGGTCGTTCTGGTGGTGGGCGTGGTCGTCCTGGCCCTGGCGCTGGCCGGGCTGACGTACGCGCTGCTGAACCGCGGGGACGGCGACCCCGGGGCCAAGGGCACGGGTGGTCAGGTGAGTTCGCCCGCGCAGACGGGCGACGAGGACGACGGCGGTGGGACGCCGAAGACGGACGAGCCGACGCCGTCCCCCACCGCGAGCGAGGAGAAGGAGGAGAAGTCCACTCCCCCGCCGCAGACGGTGTCGGTGACGGTGACCGGCGCGCACACGGAGTACTCCGGAAGCTGTCCGCCGGCGCACGCGCAGGCGCCCGCGTTCACAGCGACGTTCACGGTGGGGCGGTTGCCTGCCGAGGTCTCCTACCGCTGGGTGGCCGAGGACGGCTCGGTGGACGATCCGGGCTGGCGGAAGCTGTCGTTCCCCGAGGGGGGCGCGCGCACGAAGCACGACACGGTGGTCGTGACGACGTATTCGGAGACCGGGGTGTTCGAGAGCGAGATCGGCGTGGAGGTCCGGGAGCCGGTGCGGACGACGTCCGAGACGGTGCCGTTCTCGGTGACGTGCGAGGCGGAGACCCCGACGGGCGGGGCCTCCGCCTCTCCTTCCGGTTCGGACGACGGGTACTGACGGACGCCGACGGGTCAGGCCACGGCGTCGAGCACCGGCAGATAGCCGCCGGACTGTCCGGCGGCCGTCGGGTGGTACGAGTTGCCGATGTTCAACCAGTCCATGCTGTGCAGCCAGGAGCTGCCGGAGCAGATCTCGTGGCCGGTGAAGGTGGTGCGTACGTCGCCGAAGGTGAAGCCGTGGGCGCCGGCGCGCCGGGCGATGGCGTTGTCGAGGTGGTCGGCGGCGTCGTTGATCGCCTTCCGCTTGGTCTCGGAGAGACCGATGCAGGAGGTGCCGAGCTTGTAGAAGCGGGGATAGCCGAGCACCACGACACGGGCGTTGGGGGCCCGGTCGCGGATCGCCGAATAGACGCCGTCGAGCCTGCCGGGCAGCGTCGAGTCGACGTACGCCTTCGCGGTGGCGATCCGCGAGAGGCAGGCGCTGTCGGACTGGAGCACACAGGTCGTCATGACGTCGGCGAAACCGGCGTCGTTGCCGCCGACGCTGATCGAGACCAGGCCGGTCGCGGTGGAGAGCGGGCCGAGCTGCCCGGAGAGAACATCACCCGTTCGAGCGCCCGAGCAGGCCGTGAAGTCGAAGGACGAGGGTGAGTTGGCGGCCGCCCAGAGGTAGGGGTGGGCCTTCGTGCTGCGCTTGCAGTCGCCGCTGCCGGAGATGTAGCTGCCGGCTCCGACACCGGAGGCGTAGGAGTCGCCGAGCGCCACATAGCCGCCCGCAGCGGCCTGCGGGGACGCCTGCGCCGTCGCGGCCCCGGTCAGGGCGGTGGTGACGGCGAGGAGGAGCGAACCGAGGAAGATGACAAGTCGGGAACGTCTCATGGAACCTCCCTTTAGCAGGATCTCTGCCGTAACCGTCGTACCAACTACGCGTGTTGACTGGAAGTGTCCATGCCAAAATTGTTGCCGTTCAATCCCGGACGAAAACCGACCGCAGGCACTTTCGGGCCCTTGACGCCCCCTACGGGGTGCGCCACATTGAATCCCGGCATCCGACGCTTCAGGGGGCAAAGTCGGCCATGCGGAAACACGCATTCAGGCAAGAGACTTACGTAACGGCCAAACCAACGAAAACGTGATCGGCCGCTCCAGGTCTTGCCATTCGGGTTCAATCGTCAATACCGTCATACATCTCACCCGCATCGGTCCGTCAGCAAGCGGCTCCAGGGGAGGGCTCAGGACCGCGACGAACCGGCGCGGGGCGCGGTAGGGGGGTGCCGTGCTCGGTGACCGCATGCGGTGACCGAGCCGTGCCGCGCGGTCGGCTGACGTTTTCGCGGCCGGCCAGATTTGCCAGCTCACCCGGCGTGCATGTCAGTACCATCGGCGTGCCCGTGGGGTGAGAACCCCCCTTTCGAACCGGACGAACAGCCGGGCCGCCCGAGGGGCGGGCGGTCCACCGGACGAGAGGGACCAGACTCATGAGTTCCGTTCTGCAGCCGGCGACCGAGGACCAGGATCCACCGGTCGCCCGCACGTACCGGCCCATCTCCTCTCACCTGGCCATCGCGCCGCCGGTGAGCGTGGTGATACCGGCCATGAACGAGGCGGAGAACCTGCCGTACGTCTTCAAGACGCTTCCCGACTGGATCCACGAAGTGGTCCTGGTCGACGGCAACTCCACCGACAACACCGTCGAGGTGGCCCGCGAACTGTGGCCCGGCGTCAGGGTCGTCGGCCAGAGCGGCAAGGGCAAGGGGGACGCGCTGCGCTCCGGCTTCGAGGCCTGCACCGGCGACATCATCGTGATGGTCGACGCGGACGGCTCGGCGGACGGCAACGAGATCGTCAGCTACGTCTCCGCGCTGGTCTCCGGCGCGGACTTCGCCAAGGGGTCCCGTTTCGCCAACGGCGGCGGCACCGACGACATGACGTTCATCCGCATGCTGGGCAACCGGGCGCTGTGCGCCGTCGTCAACCGCAAGTTCGGCGCGCGGTACACCGACCTCTGCTACGGCTACAACGCCTTCTGGCGGCACTGCCTGGACAAGATCGAACTCGACTGCACCGGCTTCGAGGTCGAGACCCTGATGAACATCCGGGTCGTCAAGGCCGGCCTCAAGGTGCAGGAGATCCCCAGCCACGAGTACCTGCGCATCCACGGCACGAGCAATCTGCGGGCCGTGCGCGACGGGCTGCGCGTGCTGAGAGTCATCCTCGGGGAGCGTTCCAACCGGCGTGCGCTGCGCCGGCGTCCGCACCCCTCGCCGCTGCTCGACACGGTCCGGGGGAAGGTGTCTTGAACGATCCCGGCACCCCGGGCGTCTCGGTCGTGATCTGCGCCTACACCGAGGACCGCTGGGAGGACGTCCTCGCGGCGGTCGCCTCGGTACGGGCGCAGTCACGGCCGGCCCTGGAGACCCTGCTGGTCGTCGACCACAACCAGGGTCTCCTGGACCGTCTGGGCAAGGAGTACAAGGAGACCGACGCCGTGCGGGTGCTCGCCAACGCGGGCCCCCGCGGCCTGTCCGCCGGCCGCAACACCGGAATCGCCGCCTCGCGCGGCGGCATCGTCGCCTTCCTCGACGACGACGCCGTGGCCGAACGCGACTGGCTGAAGCACTTCGCCGAGGCGTACGACGATCCGCGCGTGATGGCGGTCGGCGGGCGCACCGAGCCCGTCTGGGCGTCGGGCCGGCGACCCGACTGGTTCCCCGAGGAGTTCGACTGGGTGGTGGGCTGCACCTACCGGGGCCTGCCGCGCGGGCGGGTACGGGTGCGCAACGTGCTCGGCGGCAACGCCTCCTTCCGGCGCGAGGCCTTCGACGCGGCGGGCGGCTTCGCCACCGGCATCGGACGCGACGGGAACAAGCGCCCGCTGGGTGGGGAGGAGACGGAACTGTGCATCCGCCTCAGCCGCGCCCGGCCCGACGCGGTCCTGCTGATCGACGACCGCGCGGTGATCCACCACCGGGTGCCCGAAGTCCGGGAGCACTTCCGCTACTTCCGTACGCGCACCTACGCCGAGGGGCTGTCCAAGGCGCTGGTGGCGCGCAGTGTGGGGGCGGAGAAGGGGCTCGAGTCCGAACGCCGGTACACCACGCGCGTCCTGCCGGCCGGGGTGGTGCGGGGGGTGCGCGACGCCCTGCTGGCCCGCCCGGGCGGCGCGGGGCGCGCGGGGGCGATCGTGGCCGGGGTGCTCACGGCGGCGGGCGGCTACGTGGTGGGGAGCGTGCGGGCCCGGCGGGGCGGGGTCACGTTCTCCGTGGTGGGGATCGAGGAGGCCGGCCGTGACTGACGTACGCGTGCCGATCCTCATGTACCACGCGGTCGCGGCCGACCCCGGCGAGGCGACCCGCGCCCTGTCCGTGACCCCGGAGGCGTTCGCCGAGCAGATGGCGGTGATCGCGGACCGGGGCCTCACCCCCGTCACCACGGCCGGACTGGCCGCGCACTGGCGCTCGGGCCGCCCGCTGCCCGAGCGGCCGGTCCTCGTCACGTTCGACGACGGCTACGAGGGCGTGCACCGGCACGCGCTGCCCGTGCTCGCCGAGCACGGGTTCCCGGCCACCCTGTTCGTCTCCACCGGCTGGCTGAGGGGGCCGTACGACACCGGTGGCGGCCCGGACACCATGCTCGACTGGGACCAGGTGCGCGAACTGGCCGCCGCGGGCGTCGAGATCGGCGGGCACAGCCACAGCCATCCGCAGCTCGACCAGCTCGACGAGGGCCGGCTGCGCTCCGAGCTGATCCTGTGCAAGGAGATCGTCTCGGACCAGCTGGGCTCCGTACCCGCCTCGTTCGCGTATCCCTACGGCTACTCCAGCCGCCGGGTGCGCCGGGCGGTGCGGGAGACGGGGTACGCCCAGGCCCTCGCCGTCGGCAACGGCCTCGCCCGCCGCGCCCAGGGGCCGTACGCCCTGCGGCGTGTGACGGTGCGGCGGTCGACGTCCGCCGCCGAGTTCGAACGGCTGGTGGAAGGGCGGGCCGTCGCGCGGGCCTTCGCCCGGGACCGCGCGCTGACCAAGGGGTACGCGGTGGTGCGCCGGGCCCGGCGGGCACGGGGGCCGGCCGGCCGGCCGCCGGACTGAAGCGCGGGCGACAATCCGCGTGCACCCCGGAAACCGGGTGCACGCGGCGCCCGGGTGACCGATCATGGCGGCATGTCCGCACAACCGCACGACGCACTGCCGATCCGGCTCAACGTCGACGACAGCGACTCCCCGTCCGATGTCGTCGACGCGCTGTTCCTCGGCCGCTTCGCGACGGGCGAGCAGCCGTACTCGCACGCCGTCAACATCGAGCGCGTACGCTCCGGCGCGACCCTGCTGCCCGCGAACGCGCGGGTGCTGCGGCTCGCCAGGGACGACGACCGCAGCGCCACCCTGGCCGAGGGCGAGGGCTGGACCCTGCTGGTCTCCCGCTGGAACCGGGGCGCCGACGTCACGGTCACCGCGACCAGCGCCGAACTCGCGGCGCTGATCCTGGAGGAAGCCACCGACGGCGCGGCGGACGAACCCGAACCGCAGCCGGAGAACGTCACCATGGGCTTCTGGTACGTCTCCCCGCGGCGCGGCCCGCACCGCACCACCCGGCAGATCTCGGCGGGCACCTGGGAGGAGATCCGGCCCAACTACACGGCGCCGGTGGCGGACGCGATGGACCGCCTGATGAAGACCACCCCCGAGGACATCTCGGGCCGGCTGCTCCTGCTGCACGGCCCGCCGGGCACCGGCAAGACCTCCGCGCTGCGCACGCTGGCCCGGTCCTGGCGGGACTGGTGCCAGGTGGACTGCGTGCTGGACCCCGAGCGGCTGTTCAACGACGTCGGCTATCTGATGGACATCGCGATCGGCGAGGAGGACGCGACGGGCAAGGGCCGCTGGCGGCTGCTGCTCCTGGAGGACTGCGACGAGCTGATCCGGGGCGAGGCCAAGCACACCGCCGGGCAGGCGCTGTCCCGGCTGCTGAACCTGACGGACGGTCTGCTCGGCCAGGGCCGCAACGTCCTGGTGGGCGTCACCACCAACGAGGACCTGGAGCGCCTGCACCCGGCCGTGGTCCGCCCCGGCCGCTGCCTCGCCCGGATCGAGGTGGGGCAGCTGACCCGTGCGGAGGCGGTGAACTGGCTCGGCGGCGAGGAGGGCGTCGGCCGCGAGGGCGCGACCCTGGCCGAGCTGTACGCCCTGCGCCGGGGCACCTCCCCCACGTCCCTGCCGGAACCTCGCGGGGACGCGGACGCGGGCCTGTATCTGTAGACAGGGGGTGGCAGCACCCCCCAAGGGCGCGGGGCCGTGCCGACTTGCGGCTCCGCCGCGCGGGCGCGACCGGCCACAACGGACCTGCACCCGGCGTCAAACCCCCGCCGCCACGGCGCTCACCCGGCAAGCCCCGCAGGAAACCGGCGCTCACGCCCCGTAAGCCGCACGCAGTGCGTCCCGCACGGCAGCCAGTGCCTCCTCCTCCGAGCAGCCGAGCCGCCGCGCCCGCGAGGCGAATTCCTGCGCGGCGGACGCCAGCTCCCGCTCCGCCGCCGCCCCCGCCGCGGCGATCAGCGTCCCGTTGCGCCCCCGCGTCTCGATCACCCCGTCCGCCTCCAGCGCCCGGTACGCCTTGGCCACCGTGTTCGCGGCGAGCCCGAGCGTCTCGGCCAGCCCCCGCACCGTCGGCAGCCGATACCCCACCGGCAGCGCTCCCGACCGTGCCTGCTCGGAGATCTGCGCCCGTACCTGCTCGTACGGGGGCGCGCCGTCGTCGATCCGGATCTTCAAGGTCACGGCCCGATTGTCGCGCACCCCGACGGAAAAGAGGAGGCGCCCCGGGCGCGTCCCCCGTAGCGTGCGCCTCCATGACAGTGACCGTCCGCGATCTTCGTCCCGACGCCCGCGCCGACCTCGAGGGCTTCGCCCGCGTCCGGCACGCCGCGCTGCCGTTCCTCCTCGTCACCCCGGAGTCCCTGGCCCACGACCTGACCCATCTGCACCCCGACGCCCACTACCGGCCCCTGGTCGCGGTGGCCGGCGGCGAGGTGATCGGCACGGCGCAGGTGCATCTGACCCACGAGAGCTCCGAGCCCGGCCAGGGCAACATCAACGTGTACGTGCATCCCGGCCACACCCGCCGGGGCGCCGGGACACTGCTCGTGCGCGCCGCCGAGGAGCACCTGGCCGCGCACGGGGCGGCCAGGCTGTTCGCCTGGGTGCTGGACGAGCCGGGCAACCGCGCCTTCGCCGAAGCGCACGGCTACCGGGCGAGCCGCGCCGCCCACTTCCTCCGCCTGGACCTGGCGAACGGCACCCTCCCGCCGCTCCAGGATCCGCCGCCGGGCGTGGAGCTGCGCCCGGGCTCGGACTTCGCCGGTGACCCGCGCCCGCTGTTCGAGCTGGACGCGGAGACCACGGCGGACGAACCGAGCGATGTGGACACCGAGTTCACCAACTACGAGGCCTGGCTGGAGGAGACCTGGCGGCACCCCCTGTTCAATCCCGGGCTGACCACGGTGGCGGTGGTCGACGGCCGTCCCGCCGCGTTCTCCGCGGCCCGCACGGACGGCGGCGCCCGGTACGGCACGGTCATGACCGGCACCGCCCGCGCCCACCGGGGCCGGGGCCTGGCCAAGCTCGCCAAGAACGACTCCCTGCATCGCGCCCGCGCGGCCGGGTACACGGAGGCGTTCACGGGCAACGACACCGGGAACGGGCCGATGATCGCGATCAACGAGTGGTTCGGGTACGAGATCTGCGGGACGGAGGTGCGGTATGTCCGCACACTGGGCTGACGGGACGACGCTGGTGGAGGTCGTCCTGGTCAAGGCGGGACGGATGAAGATCCGCTATCCGGCCGAGCTGCTCGCCGACGACGGCACCCGCGCCACCGTGCGCGCCCCCTGGGCGGGTGGCGGCGTGCGCGACTTCGGCTTCGTCCGCTTCGAGCCCGGTGACGTGTTCACGGAGCACTACTGGCGCGACCGGTGGTACTCCGTGAAGGAGGTCCGCACCGCCGACGGCGCCCTCAAGGGCCACTACTGCGACATCACCCGGCCGGCCGAGCTCTCCGGCGGCCGGCTGGTCGTCGAGGACCTCGACCTGGACCTGTGGGTCTCCGCGGACGGCGCGGACGTACGGCGACTGGACGAGGACGAGTTCGCGGCGAGCGGTCTGCTCACCACGGATCCCGAGGCGGCCGCCGCCGCGGTGGCCGCCCTCGACGAACTGGACGCCCGGGCCCGCGAGGGCGGGCTCGGCGCGCTGCTCGCCTGAGGGTGCCGGTTCGGTCCGGGCCCGCGACCACCGCGTACCGCTCGTCGAACGCGGCGGTCCGGCCGCCCCCGTCCACACCGTGCGTATCCGTCCCGTCACCGTCGTGGATCGTCATGGCCCCAGAGTGACACCCCCCACTGACAACCGATTCGTGACAGCGGCCACAGACAGAACAGGGCCGATGAGGAACTCTCCCCCGAAAGGTCTACCTCCGTGAGAACGCGGAACCCGGTGGACCCCGAAGGAGGCAGTCATGCGCCGTGTCACCGTGCAGAAGCCCCCGAGGAAGACGGACGCCCGCCGGAGCCGCGAGGAGGCCGACGAGCGCCCCGCGGGACGACCCGAGGTCCGCAAGGACATCGCCCGCACCTGGTGGCCCGACGGCTGACCGTCCGGACACCCACCTGATCCGGGCACCTACCTGATCCCAGCCTGAGCACTCCCTTAACGCGGCCATAAGGATCTCCCTCCAGGGCCTTCGGCAGGCGATTCCACTGGTTCGGGGGGCTAGTTTCTGAGCCACCCCCCACGGGATTCACCACCCCCCACCCCGATCCAGTGATCGCTGTCGAGGAGTTGCTGCCCCATGTCCGCACGCCGCAAGGCCGCTGTCGCCGCCGTCGGTCTCGTTCCGCTCGCCCTGACCGGGCTGTCCGCCGCGCCGGCGTCCGCGCACGGTTCCATGGGCGACCCGGTCAGCCGGGTCTCGCAGTGCTTCGCCGAGGGCCCGGAGAGCCCGAAGTCGGCGGCGTGCCGGGCGGCGGTCGCGGCCGGCGGCACCCAGGCGCTGTACGACTGGAACGGCATCCGCATCGGCGACGCCGGCGGACGCCACCAGGAACTCATCCCCGACGGCAAGCTGTGCAGCGCCGGCAGCGAGGCGTTCAAGGGGCTCGACCTGGCCCGCGCCGACTGGCCGGCGACGAGCGTGAGCAGCGGGTCGTACACCTTCAAGTACCGCGTGACCGCCCCGCACAAGGGGACCTTCAAGGTGTACATCACCAAGCCGGGCTACGACCCGGCGCAGCCGCTGGCCTGGGACGACCTGGACCTGGCGAACCCGGTGGCGACCTCCACCGACCCGGCCGCCTCGGGCGGCTTCTACACCTTCGCCGGCACCCTCCCCGAGCGCTCCGGCAAGCAGCTGCTGTACGCGGTGTGGCAGCGGTCGGACAGCCCGGAGGCGTTCTACTCCTGCTCGGACGTCACGTTCGGCGGCTCCCAGGCGGGTGGCAGTGAGGCCGGCGGCGAAGAGACCGCCGGCACGGACGACACGCCCGAGGAGGCCGCCGCCCCGGCGCCGACCGCCTCCGCCCCGTCCGAGGAGCAGATCGAGGACGGTGCCGGCGAGTCGACCGTCGAGAACCACGGGCACGGCGACGACGACCCCAGCACCTCGGCGGAGCCGGCCGCGGTGGACGACGACACCGCCCCGGACGCCACCGGCGACGGCACCACCGCCAACCTGCCGAAGGCGGCGGGATCGTCACAGAACCTCGCGGAGACCGGTGGCGACGGCAACACCCCGTACCTGATGGTCGGCGGCGCCGCGGCGCTGGCGCTCGGTTCGGCGGCGCTGTTCGCCTCCGCGCGGCGGCGCACGGCGACCGGGCGGCACGGCCGCTGAAGGTGACTCGGGGCCCTGCCCGGCGGCTCAGGCCGGACAGGGCCCCGATGCGTGCGTCCGCGTGGACACGTGTCAGCCGAACGCGGAGACGCAGGTCCTGGCTTCGGCGTGGGCCGGATCGAGGGCGTCGGCGGCCTCGTCGTACGGCAGCCCTCGACCTCCGCCGACAGGGCATCACCACATGGGACGAATCGGCCCCTCGGGCGCGATGCGCAGCAGCTTTCGCGCCAGCTCGCGCACCTCCGTCTCCCCCAGCGTCTCACCCCAGGCCCGTACGGCCTCCGCCGCCGCCTCATCGGCCGCCCGGGTGCAGGCCCACCCCGCCTCGGTCAGCACGACGAGCCTGGCCCGCGCGTCCTCGGGGTGCGGGCGCCGCTCGACGTACCCCTTGCGCACCAGCTCGTCGACGAGCTGACTCGCGGCCTGCTTGGTCACCCCGAGATGGACCGCGAGGTCGGTGACCGTCGCGCCGTCCGGGGCGAGCCGGGTGAAGGCGAAACCGTGCGCGGGCCGCATCCCCTCGAAGCCGCGGGCGACCACCCCGTCATGGATGCGCCGGGTGAGCTCGCCGGCGGCGGCGAGCAGGGCGGCGGACAGGGTGACGGCTTCGGAGTTCTGCACGGGGAGATTCAAGCACCTTGACGAAACAGTCAAGAAGCTTGACTATATCGTCAAGCTTCTTGACCACTTGAGGAGAACGCCATGCCCGTCGTCCGCCCGTCCGATGCCGTCGTGCACGAGATGCACGGCGCCCGCTTCGTCGCCCACGCCACTCCGTCGACCGGCAGCAAGGAGCTGTGCGCCTGGCGGGGTGAGATTCCCGCCGGGACCCGGGCTCCCGCGCACACCGTCAGCCGGGAGGAGATCCTCCATCTGCTCGCCGGCGAACTGCTGATCACCCTCGACGGCACCACCCACCACGTCACCGCCGGCGACACGGTGATCATCAACCCCGGCGCGGCCCTCGCCGTCGAGAACCCGTCCACCGAGGCCGCCGTCTCCTGGGTCACCACGTCCCACGGCCTGGAGGCGACCCTGGCCGACGGCACGCACATCGTGCCGCCGTGGACCAACTGAGACCGGCCCGCCCCTTCGCGTGAAGGGGCGGGCCGTCGCACGAGGCCGGGCTCAGCCGATCTGCGTGCCGGTCGCCGAGAGGGCCTCCGTCACCGGCTGGAAGAAGGTCGTACCGCCCGACGTGCAGTCGCCGCTGCCGCCGGAGGTGAGGCCGACCGCGCTGCTGCCCGAGAAGAGCGAACCACCGCTGTCGCCGGGCTCGGCGCACACGTCGGTCTGGATGAGACCGTTGACGATGTCGCCGTTGCCGTAGTTCACGGTGGCGTCCAGACCGGTGACCGTGCCGGAGTGCACCTGGGTCGTGGAGCCGCTGCGGGTGACCTGCATGCCGACGGTGGCCTCGACGGCGCCGGAGATCGCCTGCGTGGAGCCGTCGTAGAGGTTCACCTCGCTCGGGTGGGCGACGTCGGCGGTGTACTTGACCAGACCGTAGTCGTCGCCCGGGAAGCTGGACGCGGCGTTCTCGCCGAGCACGGCGCCCGAGGAGTCCGACCACGTGGAGACGCCCTCGGTGCAGTGCCCGGCGGTGAGGAAGTGCGGCTCGCCTCCCTTGACCACGTTGAAGCCGAGCGAGCAGCGCCCGCCGTTGCCGGTGATGGCGTCGCCGCCCGCGATGAAGGGCTTGTACTCGCCCTCGGTGCGCCGGAGTTCGGCCTTGGCGCCGAGGGAGTCGACGACCTTCGCCAGCTTGGCCCACTCGGCCTCGGAGACGGTGCGGTCCGCGGTGACGACCACCTTGTTGGTGGTCGGGTCGGTCACCCAGGCGGTGCCCGGGACGGTGGCGTCCCGCTCGAGGGTGGTGCGCGCGCTCTTCAGCTCGGCGAGGGAGTTCGCCACGACTCTCGCCTTGGCGCCGGCCGACTCGACGGTCTCGGCGGCGGCCTCGTCGAGCACGTTCACCACGAGGGCCTTGCTCTTCGCGTCGTAGTACGTTCCCGCCGCGCCGGTGCCCAGGTCCTGGGCGAGCGTCGAGGCGAGCTTTCCGGCCGCTCCGATCGAGAGGGTCCGGGGTGCGGAGTCCGCCGGGGTCTCGCTGGCGTTCGCAGTCTGGAAGGTGACCGCGCCGGCGGCCAGTGCGGCGATGCCCGCACCCGCCATGACCGCACGTCGCCTGGGTATGCGTCGGTGCTTCAACTCACGTCCTCCTGTGGGGGGGGGGGGCGGCCCGGAAGGTTGTGGGGACCTCACCGGACCGGAAGGCGTACGGCCACGGGGGCAGAGCACGAAAGAAGTCACGCCCGTGCCGGTCGAACGGCGCCCACTCTTCCGAATCCCCCAGGGAGCACACAAGGTCGACTTCAGGACGCGCGTACGACAACGACCGTGCGCCCTCTATGTCCTGACAGGTCATGGACACGCGGGACGGTTCACACTGCAAACACTACGGGGGAGTAACCGGCGGTACGGTATGCGGGAGCAGCCCTTGGCTTGAATTCGACCCTTCGTGGTCCGGATCCATGAGCGACGCGGCGGGCGGACGTTGCTCCCGCACCGCTTCCGGGGCCGACGGTGCGGGCTGCTGGGCGCGTTCGAGGAAGCGGAGGAGTTCGACGGGGAAGGACAGGACGAGAGTGGAGTTCTTCTCGGCGGTGACGGCCACGATGGTCTGCAGCAGGCGCAGTTGGAGGGCGGAGGGGGTCTCCGACATCTGCTGGGCGGCCTCGGCGAGCTTCTTGGAGGCCCGGAGTTCGGCGTCGGCGTTGAAGTGGACGCCCGCGTCGACCCGGACGGTGACGTTGTCCCGGGTGATGCCCTCCTGGGCCGGCACCGGCATCGTGACGACCTGGAGGTTGACCTTGTGCAGCCGGTCCACGAACGGAACGATCAGGGTGAACCCGGGCTCGCGCACCTGCGGGCGGAGCCGGCCGAGCCGGAACGCCACGCCCCGCTCGTACTGCTTGACGACCCGCGCCGCCGCCGTCACACAGAACGCTCCGGCGGACGCCACCGCCACTCCCGCCGTCACCAGCTCCTCGACCATCCCGGCCCCAGGGTCCGAAGTGGCGCGTCAGGTGATCCCACGCGTCCGGTACCGCCCGGCGCGTCCTGGCGCGTCCTGGTGTGCCCTTCGACGGTATCCCCGTGCTCCCCGCAAGGGCGAGCCCCCGCGCGGCGATCGCGTGCGGGGGCTCGTCGTGCTGCCGGCTGCGAGGTGGGACACCCGGGACCGGTGGTGCCGGCCGGTCCCGGTGTCCGTTCCTAGGTGAGGCTGACGCCGTAGGCGCTCAGGGCCTCGGTCACCGGCTGGAAGAAGGTCGTACCGCCGGAGGAGCAGTTGCCGCTGCCGCCGGAGGTCAGACCGTACGCGGTGCCGTTGCTGCCGTAGAGCGAGCCGCCGGAGTCGCCGGGCTCGGCGCAGACCGTGGTCTGGATGAGGCCGGAGACGACGTCGCCGCCGCCGTAGTTGACGGTGGCGTTCAGGGCGGTGACCCGGCCGCTGCGGGTGCCGGTGGTGGAGCCGTCGCGGATGACGGTGGTGCCCACGGCCGGGGTGGCCGCACGGGTGATGTCCACGCCGTTCGCGGTGCCGGGCCGGCTGACGGAGCCCGTGTACCGGACGATGCCGTAGTCGTTGCCCGGGAAGCTGGTGCCTGCGGTCGAGCCGAGCACCGTGGTGCGGCTGGAGTTGCCGTACCAGGTTCCCGCGCCCTCGGTGCAGTGACCGGCGGTCAGGAAGTAGTCGACGCCGCTGCTGGAACGGACGTTGAAGCCGAGGGAGCAGCGGCCGCTGCTCGAGTAGATCGCGTCGCCGCCCTGGATGAGCTTGCTGAACGTACCCGGGGTGCGCTTGACGGTGATCGCGTCGGCGTCGCCCCCGGCCTGCTGCTTGATCTTGTTGATCTCGGCCTGGGAGACGGTGCTGTCGACGGTGAGGAGCACCCGGTTGGTCTTGCTGTCGACGGCCCAGGCGGTGCCCGGGACGTCGGCCTTCAGTACCGAGCCGCTGACGCTCTTGAGCTCGGCGGAGCTGAAGGTGGTGGGAGTGTCGGCCGCGTTCGCGCTGGGGACCACGATCGCGGCAGCGGCCAGGAGTCCGGTGGATACGGCGATCAGCCGAGTCCGTCTCGAGACGCCGCTGCGGGGGGTGGTGCGCTTGATCCTCACTTCTCGTTCCTCCACAAAGGAAGTAGGGGGCCCTCGTGGGGTTGTGGGCCCGGTGAGGCGCAGTCAGGGAGCCAGGTGCCCGGATTCCGAACACGCCGTGCCCCTGACAAGCGCTGTGGGCGAGTATTCGGCCGACCGACCGTTCGGCGCAAGGGTGTCTTTTGGACGTCAACCTTTGAACCGTCTAGGAGATTTGGTCCGCGCGCGGGACCGCGTTACCAGTGGTCACACCCGCAGCACGACCGGTCGAACAACCGCACGGTGTCCGGAACTCGCCCCTCCGGACAGCCTGTCCCGTCAGCAGCTGCAGCCGCAGTCGCAGCCGCCGCAGCAACCGTCCTCACCGCCGCAGCTGCAGCACTCGCAGCAGCTGCAGCAGTCGCCGCACCCGCTGCAGTCGCAGTTGGCACAGGGCCCCTGCTTGGACTCCCGGCTCCAGGGGTCCTCGTAGGTGCCGCAGCACAGCCGGCACGTACAGGCGAGCCCCAGCCATACGGCGCAGCCGGCCAGCAGCCCGCGCCGGTCGCGGCGCGGCGGCCCGGGGGGCAGCGGGCCACCGGGGGTACCGGGAGGCGCGTAGGGGCCGGTTCCGTGGGCACAGGAGACCGTACCGAAGGCGCGATGGACGGAGTTGGGCAATTCATGGACGAGCAGCCGGTGCGCGAGACCGCCGTCCTCGAACTCCACCTCGCGCAGGGCGAGCCGGACGCCGTGCACCGCGTCGTCGGCGAGCCGGCGGGCCTCCTCGAGCGGGGTCCCGGTGGCGGTGAGCGGGTTCCAGGCGCCCGAGGCGGCGTCGGCCTCCCGGTCCTCCACAGCGTCCAGGAGATGCGCGAGGCGCCCGAAGAGGCGTCCGGCCTCCGCGAGCGGTACGGCGTTGTGCGGCCGGCCGGCCAGCACCGCGGTGTGCGCGAAGGCCGCGGCCGTCGCGGTCTCGGTCGGCTCGGTGACGGTGAGGATCGGGGTGCCGGGCCCGGCGAGGGTCTCGATGCCGGTCTGCCGGTCCACCGCGTCGACGAGGACGGCGGTGTCGAACCCGACGTCCGAACCGGTCCGCGCCCCCGCCCGGTCCCAGCTCGCCGCGACCCGGCGCGCGGCGAGCGCCACCGGCCCCCGTGCCAGTATCCCGTCACCGTCGGCGACATGGTCGCGCACCTTGGCGGAGGCGAGGACGAGGGAGACGGCCGCCGCGAGCCGCGCGCCCTCACCGTGCGCGACGGACGCGGTGCGCATACCGCGCAGCGGACACGGTCCCGCGGTGCGCCGTCCCGCGCCGGGGCGCTGCGCCTGAGCCTCCGTCAGGACGGATACAAGGAGCCCGTCATAGTTGGTGACGATCCGCGCGAGCTGCCCGTGGTCCCCGCGCAACGCGAGACACAGTCCGCACAAGTGGGCCATCCACTGGGCGGTGAGCTTCTCCCCGAGCCGGTGCCGACACGGCCTGACCATTCCGAACACGACGTTCCCCCGTGCAGTTGTACGACGTTGAGCGGCGGCATCGTATCGACCCCGGCGTTCACCCGTACGCACCCTTCCTCACCCGTACGCCGTGAAGAATCATATTTCACTCACAGTCAGCAGCCGTTTACACCAAGACCCTTGGGAAACCCGGACTCTCGACGGATCAGCTGTGCACCAGTACCGTCACAAACCCCCCGCGCGGCGTCTATCCACTTGGCGCGACGTCCGCATCATGGCCGACCATAGGGATGCGGAAAGCAGACAAGACCGCTGTGAGAGGAGGCGTCCATGGGATCGGTACGCAAGGCGAGTGCCTGGCTTGGCCTCGTCGACGACAACGAAGACGAGCGTTACTACGACGACGACTACTCCGACGGGACCGAGCCCGGCGAGGCCTGGGTCACCGATCCGCGGGTCAAGGTGGCCGCGGACGTCGCCGAGGAGAGGGGCCGCCGGATCGGCACGGTCACCCCGGACAGCTTCCGGGACGCCCGCGCCATCGGCGAGCTGTTCCGCGAGGGTGTTCCCGTCATCATGAACCTCACGGCCATGGACGCCGGTGACGCCAAGCGCGTCGTCGACTTCGCCGCGGGCCTGATCTTCGGTCTGCGCGGTTCCATCGAGCGCGTGTCCAACCGGGTGTTCCTGCTCAGCCCGGCCGACACCGAGGTGGTCAGCGGCGAGCCGGCCGCGCACCGGTCGGACGGCTTCTTCAACCAGAGCTGAGGCAGGGCCGCGCACCGGCCCTGCCTCCCCGGAGGCTCACCGGAAGGCGTCGAGCCCGGTGAGCGCCTTGCCCAGCACGAGCTGGTGCATTTCCACGGTGCCCTCGTAGGTGAGCACCGATTCCAGGTTGGTCGCGTGCCGCATCACCGGGTACTCGAGTGAGATCCCGTTGGCACCGAGGATCGTCCGCGCCGTGCGGCAGATGTCGATGGCCTCGCGGACGTTGTTGAGCTTGCCGAAGCTGACCTGCTCGGGACGCAGGCGGCCGGCGTCCATGCGCCGCCCCAGATGGTGGGCGAGCAGAATGCCCTTGTGCAGTTCGACCGCCATGTCGGCGAGCTTGGCCTGGGTCAGCTGGAACCCGCCGATGGGACGCCCGAACTGCTCCCGCGACTTCGCGTAGTCGACCGCCGCCTCGAAGCAGCTCCGCGCGGCACCCATCGCGCCCCAGACGATCCCGTACCGGGCGTGCGACAGGCAGCCGAGCGGGCCCTTCAGACCGGTCGCCCCGGGCAGGACGGCGTCGGCGGGCAGGCGTACGTCGTCGAGGACCAGTTCGCTGGTGACGGAGGCGCGCAGCGACCACTTGTGCGTGATCTCGGGCGCCGAGAAGCCGGGGACGTCGGTGGGCACGGCGAAGCCGCGGATCCCGTCCTCGGTCTGCGCCCACACCACGGCGACCCCGGCCACGGAACCGTTGGTGATCCACATCTTGCGCCCGTTCAGCACCCAGTCCCCGCCGTCGCGCTTGGCGTACGTACGCATCGAGGCGGGGTCGGAGCCGTGGTCGGGTTCGGTGAGCCCGAAGCAGCCGATGACCTCGCCGGACGCCATCCGGGGCAGCCACTGCCGCTTCTGCTCCTCGCTGCCGAACCGGTGGACGGCGTACATGGCGAGCGAGCCCTGCACGGAGACCAGGGACCGGATCCCGGAGTCGGCCGCCTCCAGTTCCAGACAGGCGAGTCCGTACTGGACGGCACTCGCGCCCGCGCAGCCGTAGCCGTCGAGGGACATGCCGAGCGCGCCGATCCCGCCGAGCTCCCGGGCCAGCTCCCGGATGCCGGGCAGCTCGCCCTTCTCGTACCAGTCGGCGACGTACGGGAGCACACGGTCGGCGGCCCAGCTCCGCACGGTGTCCCGGACGGCCAGGTCCTCCGGCTCCAGCAGGTCGTCGAGGCCGAGGGGGTCGGCGGGGTCGAAGGGGGGCAACTTCGCGGACGCGGACATGGGGCACCCTCCGAGGGCTGGTCCGGGGTCAACTAGCACTGCTAGTCACGGCTCGGGGCGACGTTACGACGCGGTCTCCCGCACGTCCACCCGGCCGGCGCGGGGTACGGCTCACACCTTCAGCTCGGAGACACGGCGCTCCGCGGCCTCCCGCGGCGCGGGCACCTCCACGGCCGGCGGCTCGCACTGCATCTCCCGCGGCAGGCGCAGCGCCATCGCCGCACCGAGCAGCAGCAGACCCGCGCTCACCAGCAGGGTCACGTGCAGTCCGTGCACGAAGGAGTGGCGCGCCGCATCGCGCAGGGCGGTCCCCGCGGGCCCGCCGAGCCGGTCGGCCACCTCGTAGGCCTCCCCCAGCGAGTGCGAGGCCGCCGAGGACGCCGTCGCGGACACCCCGGGTATGCCGGTGAGGCCGGGTGCGTAGGCCGCGTTCATCACGCTGCCGAGGAGGGCGATCCCGATGCCGGCGCCCAGTTGGTAGGAGGTCTCGCCGATCGCGGCCGCCCCGCCGGCCCGGTCCGGCGGCGCCTCGCTGAGCATCGACTCGTACGCCCCGAACAGCGTGGTCTCCAGGCCGAAGCCGAGCAGGACGAAACCGGTCAGCAGCAGCGGCCAGTCGTCCTGTCCGCCCATCGCGGTCAGGACCACCACCGCGACGGCCGTCAGGCAGAAGCCGGAGCAGACCATGCGGCGCGGGCCGAACCTGCGCAGCATCCGCGCGCCCGCCAGGCCCGCCGCCATCGCCGCGATCGTCAGCGGCAGCAGGCGCAGCCCGGTCTCCAGCGGGGAGAGCCCGAGCACGAGCTGGAGGTACTGGGCCGCGATCAGTTCCAGGCCCACCAGAGCGAGCATCGCCAGCACGATGCAGCCCACCGACGTACTGAACGCCGGCCGGGCGAACATCCGCAGGTCGACCAGCGGGTGCGCGCGGCGCCGCTGCCGGCGCACGAAGGCGGTCAGCAGCCCGGCGCCCACGAGCAGCGGCAGCACGGTCCACACCTCGGCGGCAAAGGTGCCGCCGCCGAGCCGCTTCACGCCGAGGACCACCGCGAACAGTCCGGCGGCGGCCATCAGCGCGCCGGCCACGTCCCAGGGGCCGTCGCCCGCGCCCTTCGACTCGGGCAGCAGGATCCGCCCGACCGGGAGGCTGACCAGCATCAGCGGGATGTTGACCAGGAACACCGAGCCCCACCAGAAGTGCTCCAGCAGGAACCCGCCGACCAGGGGGCCGACCGCCGCGCCCACGGCGGCGACCGCACTCCAGATGCCGATGGCCAGCGCCCGCTCGCGCCGGTCCGGGAAGACCTGGCGCAGGATCGACAGCGTCGCCGGCATGATCATCGCGCCGCCGACACCGAGCAGCGCCCGCGCCGCGATCAGCACCTGGGCGCTGTCCGCGAGGGCCGCCATGCCGGAGGCGACGCCGAACAGGGCGTAGCCGAGCAGCAGGACGCGTCTGCGGCCGATCCGGTCGCCGAGGGTGCCGAAGAGGATGAGCAGCGAGGCGCAGACCAAGGGGTAGGCGTCGACGATCCAGAGCAGCTCCACCGCGCCGGGCCGCAGGTCCTCGGTGACGGCGGGGACCGCGACGTGCAGCACGGTGGCGTCGACGGCGACCAGCAGCAGGCTGACGCAGAGGACGACGAGCACCACCCAGCGGTTGGCACCGGCCCCGGCCGCCCGACGGCGCAGCGCGGCGGCCGTGGTCGTCCCGGACATGTACGTACCTCCCAGATGTTCCCTCGCGATCGGCGGGCTCACGGGGTCGGGGACTCCCCCGTGACTCGGCCGGAGAGGAGCGGTGGTCTCCGGCCCGCGCAGCGAACGGCGAGTGACACGTCAGAGTACGCGAGTGGCGGCCGGGGTCGAGTGGCGGGCCTCTCACAGCTCCGGCAGATCGGTGTGGCGTACACCACTCCCCTCGTCGGGGTCCCACACCCCGCCGGACGGGCCGGTTCCACACCGGGTCGATAATCGGGCGCGTGAACGATCTCGACGCGCGCGTCGTCCCGGTCCGCCCCGGAGCACTGCGACGGGCCGCGCCGGCGCTCCTCGGGTACGCCGCCGTGCGCGCCCTGGGCCTGGTCGCGCTGGCCCTGTGGAGCGGGGCGCGCGGCAAGGACGCGTACACCCTGCTGACCGCCCGCTGGGACTCGCTCTGGTACACGAGGGTCGCCGAGCGCGGGTACGGCTACGAGGTGCGGCTGCCAGGCGGAGACGTGCACTCCGACCTGGCGTTCTTCCCGTTGCTTCCGTGGCTGGAGCGGCTGGTGGCGGCCGTGTCCCCGCTGTCGTACGCCGACGGCGGCTTCGTCGTGAGCGTGCTCACCTCGCTCGCGGCGGCCTGGGGGATCTTCGTGGTGGCCGACCGTGTGTACGGGCGCCGGGCCGGGGTGTGCGCGGTGCTGCTGTGGGCGGTACTGCCGGTCGGGATCGTGCAGTCGATGGCGTACAGCGAGTCCCTGTTCACCGCGCTCGCCGCGTGGTCGCTGTACGCCGTGCTGACGGGGCGCTGGGTGACGGCGGGCGTCCTGGCGGGGCTGGCGGGGCTGACCCGCCCGGTGGGGCTGGCGGTGGTCGCGGCGGTGTGGGCGGCGGGCATCACCTCGCTCCTGCGGGAACGCGCCTGCGCGCGGGGACACGCCTCCGCTCCGGACCATGTCTCCGCGCGGGACCATGTCTCCGCGCGGGACCACACTTCTTTCGCGCGGGATCGCAGCACGGCGCCGGAGGACGGCGCGCGGGCCGGGGAACGCGCCGGCGTTCCCGCGAACGCGCGGCGCGTCCGGGCACCGGAGGGCGCCTCGCGCGCGACGGACATCTCCGGCACGCGCCTGCGCCGGGTGCTCGGCATGTTCCTCGCGCCCCTCGGAGCCGCCGGTTACGTTCTGTGGGTCGGACACCGGACCGGCGACGGACCGCTGGGATATCTCGACGTGCAGGCCGGATGGCGGAACGGCTTCGACGGGGGCTACGCCTTCGCCCGCTTCGTCGCCGACAAGTTCACGTCGCTCCCGTCCGCCCTGGCGGGCCTCGGACTGGTGGTCGGCGTCGGCCTCGTGGTGTGGCTGTACGCCGTCTGCGTACGGCAGCGCCAGCCACTCCCCCTGCTGGTGTACGCCGGGGTCGTCACCGCGCTCGCCCTGTGCGCGTCGAGCTACTTCGGTTCGAAACCGCGGCTGCTGCTGCCCGCCTTCCCCCTGCTGCTGCCCCTCGCCCTGGCCCTGGCCCGGCTGCGTACGCCCAGGTCCGCGCTGGTCGTGGGGGCGGTCGCGGCGGCCTCGGCGGTGTACGGGGCCTTCTGGCTGAACGGCTCCGGTCCGCCCTGACCCGCCCGGAGCGGCCGATGAGCGCCAAGGAAATTCCGCACCAGCCCCCGGTGAACGAATTGAAAAGCGCGATAAAACCCTTCCCCGGAATGATCAAAGGAATTGAAGTCCGCAGCATCCGGGGTTTGCGGATTCACCGACGATAAAGGCCCTCCTGAGAGGAATGCCACATCACATCGTCATCACAAAGAGGCTGATTCGACGGGGTTCCGCACTCACTCGCTGTAACGTCGATTGGGTGCGTACCGAACGGAAGCCCACCCGTCTGGACCGGGTGTTCGCGAGGCTGGATCGTGAGCCGGAACGACCGGCTCACATCGGCGTGCCGCGAATGAGCCGGCACCGGGTGGTGCTGTTCGGCGCCGCCCTGGCCTTCTATCTGGCGATCGTGTGGGCCGTGCTGATCACCTCCTGGCTGGTCCGGCTGGACTGGCAGGTGATGTTCTTCCGCCCCTACCAGCAGTGGTCCGAGCTCCACGCCTTCGTCGACTACTACGTGGTCCTCGGCCAGCGCGGCCCGACGGCGGTGATGGTGACGGCCTGGCTGGGCTGGCGCTCCTGGCGGCAGCACACCCTGCGCCCGCTGCTCGCCCTCGGCGTCTCCCTGCTGTTGCTCAACGTCACCGTCGGTGCCGCGAAGTACGGCATGGGGCGCCTCGGACCGCACTACGCGACCGAGATCGGCTCGAACGAGATGTGGCTCGGCGGCGATATATTTCCCAGCGGCCACACCGCCAACGCCGTGGTGACCTGGGGAATCCTGGCCTACCTGGCCTCCACCCCGAGAGCGCGCCGCTGGCTGTCCGCGCTGTCGGCCGTGACCTCGCTCGGTGTCGGGCTGTCCACCGTCTACATCGGGACGCACTGGCTGAGCGATGTGATCCTGGGCTGGGTCGCGGGCCTGCTGATCCTGCTGGCGCTGCCCTGGTTCGAGCCGATGATCGCCCGCGCGGAGGCGCGCATCTTCGACCTGCGCACCCGCTGGCGGGCACGCCGGGAGGGCACGGCGGAGGCCGGCCCGCTCGGGCAGCCCGTCATGCTCAAGCCGCTCAGCGACCGCGCGGACACGGCTCCCGAGCCGGTTCCCGCGGGCCGCCCGGCCTCCCGGTCGCCCGCCTACCTGGCGCCCGGGCCGCACACGACCCGTGCGGAGCGCTCCCCGGTCACCCCGGTGGGCAGTCGCCGCCCGCCGCACGCGGAGCGCCACCCGCGCGGTACGACATCGGCCACCCGTCCCTGACGGGCGGCGTGGCGTCCGCCGCGCACGCCACGGCCCCGGTTCCGGCGAGGGAGCCGGGGCCGTCGTCGTGTGTCAGCCCTTCCAGGCGCGCGCCACCAGGCCGTCCTTCACCTCGAAGTTCAGCCGGCCCGCGCGGTACTCCATGGTGATGATCGCCCCCGGAGGCAGCGCCCGCACCGTCGACCAGCCGCGCTCTCGCGCGAGGTGCTCGGCCCGGTCCGCCGCGAGGCCGACGTAGGCGTCCGGACTGTCGTGGGGTTCCGTGGAGGGTGTCGGAATGGGTGCCATGCGGCCACGCTATGCCCTGGCCCGGGAGCGGGGAAGCCGGAAGCGGGAACACCGGGCCGGATCCCCCGGCGGTCACACTTCTGTCACAGGATCACGACAGGCGTTCGTGACGATGACCGTCACCCGGACGGACGGTTCGGTACGCCTTCCGCAGGCATTCGAACGTAATTCCCGCGTGTCACACCACGGGCGCGATTAACTCCGGCGGAAAGTGCCGGGGGAAGTACTCCCGGACCCCATTCCTTTTCCGTCGCCGCGCATGACCACGCCGGCCGGTCCGCACAGAAAATACGTGTTTCCGCCACACGATCCGCCACGTCCCCTGTCGGAGACCGGCAGGGGCGAGCATCATGGCGTGGGCCCGGGGTACATGTGGCGCGGGCTCCCGGCGGGGCCCGGCGCGCGAGGAGCGAAGGGGCGAGCGATGGGAACGCAGACCGTTCAGGCGGCGGCGGGACCGGCGCGCCGGCAGCGGCGCGGGCAACTGGTGATCGACTGGCTGACCACCACCGACCACAAGAAGATCGGCCACCTCTACCTGATCACGTCGTTCGTGTTCTTCCTGATCGCCGGTGCGATGGCGCTGCTGATGCGCGCCGAACTGGCCCGGCCCGGGCTGCAGCTCATCGACAACCAGCAGTTCAACCAGATGTTCACCATGCACGGCACGATCATGCTGCTGCTGTTCGCGACCCCCACCTTCGCCGGGTTCGCCAACGAGCTGATGCCGCTGCAGATCGGCGCCCCCGACGTGGCCTTCCCGCGGCTGAACATGTTCTCTTACTGGCTGTTCCTCTTCGGCGGGCTGATCGTGCTCGGTTCGCTGGTGGTCACCGGGGGGCCGGCCGCCTACGGCTGGTTCGCCTATGCGCCGCTGAACAGCATGGAGTACTCGCCCGGCCTCGGCCCGGACCTGTGGATCATGGGCCTCGCGCTGTCCGGCTTCGGCACCATCCTCGGCGCGGTCAACTTCATCACCACCATCATCGGGATGCGCGCCCCCGGGATGACGATGTTCCGGATGCCGCTGTTCACCTGGAACACGCTGTTCACATCGATCCTGATCCTGCTGGCGTTCCCGGTGCTCGCGGCGGCGCTGCTGGTGCTGGAGGCGGACCGGCGGTTCGGCTCACAGGTCTTCGAGGCCGCCCACGGCGGAGCGATCCTGTGGCAGCACCTGTTCTGGTTCTTCGGCCACCCCGAGGTCTACATCATCGCGCTGCCGTTCTTCGGCATCGTCACGGAGATCATCCCGGTCTTCAGCCGCAAGCCGCTGTTCGGCTATCTGACGCTGGTGGGCGCCACCATGGCCATCACAGGTCTGTCGGTGGTGGTGTGGGCGCACCACATGTTCGCCACCGGCGCGGTGCTGCTGCCGTTCTTCTCCTTCATGAGCTTCCTGATCGCGGTGCCGACGGGCGTGAAGTTCTTCAACTGGACCGGCACCATGATCAAGGGTTCGCTGTCCTTCGAGACGCCCATGCTGTGGGCGACCGGGTTCCTGGTGTCGTTCCTGTTCGGCGGGCTGACCGGGGTGCTGCTGGCGTCGCCGCCGCTGGACTTCCATGTGACGGACTCGTACTTCGTCGTCGCGCACTTCCACTACGTGGTCTTCGGCACCGTCGTCTTCGCGACGTTCGCCGGGTTCTACTTCTGGTGGCCCAAGTTCACCGGGAAGATGCTCGACGAACGGCTCGGCAAGATCCAGTTCTGGACGCTGTTCGTCGGCTTCCACGCCACGTTCCTGGTGCAGCACTGGCTGGGCGCCGAGGGCATGCCGCGCCGCTACGCCGACTATCTCGCGGCGGACGGCTTCACCGCGCTCAACACCGTCTCCACCATCGGCGCCTTCCTGCTCGGCATGTCCACGCTGCCGTTCCTCTACAACGTCTGGAAGACGGCCAGGTACGGCGAGAAGGTCGAGGTCGACGATCCCTGGGGCTTCGGACGCTCCCTGGAGTGGGCGACCTCGTGTCCGCCGCCCCGGCACAACTTCACGACGCTGCCCCGGGTCCGTTCGGAGTCGCCGGCGTTCGACATGAACCATCCGGAGTACGCGGCCGTGACGTCCCAGCCCGAGCCGAGGAGTGAGCAAGCCGGTCGCGAGCCGCTCTGACCTCGTCGGCCGTCGCGGACAGCCACTGTCCTGAAGGGGCGGGCGTCAGGGCTCGTAGGCCAGCTGCGGCACCGTGAAGCAGGTGCGGTTCATGTCGCCCTGCGACACCCAGCCCTCACCGTCCCGCCAGCGGGCCACGGAGAGACAGGACCTGCCGGACGTCGGCGGATCGGGGGACGGTGCGAACGAGACGGGCAGCAGCAGTCCGCCCGCGGTGTGGTCCCGGGCGCGGTTCACCTGGGCGTCGACGCACGCGCGCGTGATGCCCGTACGGGCGCAGGACCTTGCCGCGTCGGTGAACCAACGGGCGGCGGCCCAGCCCTCCAGCTGCCACTGGGAGTGCGTCTCCAGGCCCTCGGTGGCGTCCCGGAACTCGCGTACGGCCGGATGGCCGGTGTCCTCGAAGTTGCGGCTGGAGCCGGTGGCCCACAGGGCGTTGCGGCAGTGCGGTGCGTCCTTGTGGTCCTCGGCGACGGTGGACGTCCAGTTCTGCACGTTGGTGACCTTGGCGGTGACCCGGACGCCGGCCTCGTCCATGGCCTGGCACAGACGGGCGTTGCCGTGGCCGTCGATGGCGTCGAAGACCAGGTCGGCGCCCTGCTGTTTCAGGTCGGCGGCCACCGCGCGGAAGTTGGGCAGCGCGAAGTCGACCTGCTCGGCGACCACCTTGTAGCCCTCGGCCTTCAGGCCGCGTTCGACGAGCCGGGCGTAGGCGGCGGACGCGGACTGGTTGTAGGAGACGACGGCCGCGGTACGGGCGCCGTGCTCGCGCTTGAAGTAGCGGTACACCTCGGTGCCGCCGTACAGCGTGCCGTCCCAGCCGGGCGTGCCGTTCCTGGGCGCCTCGCTGCCGTAGATGCCGTAGAGGTGCGGGTAGGTGTCGTAGGCGGCGCCGATGGGCTGGCCGCCGATGTCGGGCACGCCCGCGCGGGAGACGCGGGGGGCGCCCGCGTAGTCCAGGGCCGTGGTGGCGACCAGGGCGACGACCTTCTCCTCGTCGATCAGCTCGTGCACGCACTCGTTGTTGCCGACACCGCTGCCGCCGTCGTCGCACAGCCGCACCTCGACGCGCCGGCCGTCGATGCCGCCGCGCGTGTTGAGCCGGTCGAACCAGGCCTTCGCGCCGTCGCGCGGGCCGGTGAAGGCGCTGCCGCCGACCGGGCTGGTGGCGCTGGTGACGATGCCGACGCGGATCGGCTCACCGGCGCCCCGGGCGGTCGCGGGCGGGCGGTCGTCGTGCTCGAAGTCGCTCTCCGGCAGGCGGCTGCCGCAGGCCGCGGTCAGGGCGAGGACCACCGCCGCGGCGAGTGCCTCAGCAGCCCGGGATGTCCGGTGGCGAGCCATCGCCGCTCAGCCGCACCAGCGCGCACAGGGACTTGACGGACACCTTCCAGGTGCCGTCGTCCTCGACGGCGACGCCGGAGGCGTCCGGGAGGGCGGTGGCGCCTCTGAGGGTGACCGTGAACTTCACGTCCGCCTCGGTCGGCGAGGTGAACGTGACGTCGGTGACCTTCGCCTGGACCTGTCCGACGCGGTTGTCACCGCTGAACGCCTCGAGCACGGGGCCCAGCAGTTCGCCGTTCTGCAGGAGCTTCTTCTTCTCCTCCACCGGGGTTTCGGGGTCGAAGAACTTCTCCCAGTTCTGCCGGATCTCCTGCTCGGCGGCCTCCCGGTCCGCAGGCCCGCTGGCCGGTGCGCTCGTCGTGCCGTTCGCGGTCGGGGCCGGGCTGTCGCCGCCGCCGCTGCCGTCGCCGCACGCCGCGAGGCCCGGCGCCAGGACCAGGAACAGCGCCGCGGTCAGCGCTGTGCCCCGTCCCGCCGTCCGTGGGCCGTGCCCCGTCCTTGTGTTCCCCCGCCCGATGCCACTGCCGAGAACCATCTGGCTCACCAATCGGGTGTCGGTCCGGACCCTGTGCGTCCGGTGCTTTCAGGGTCGGCCTCCAAGGGGCATAGTGCAAACCATGCGGACAGCCCGACAGCGGATCGCGCACCCCCTCCTCCGGGCGGGCTGGGCCGCGCTCGCCGCCGGCGCGGTGCTGTGCGTCATCGGCTGGTACGGCGTTTCGGGTGAACGCCACGCCGAACGGCAGCTGCCCTATCTGGCCTCCTGCAGCATCCCCGGAGCCGCGCTGATCGTCGCCGGGGCGGTGCTGCTCGCCCACGGCCGGAACTCGATCGCCGCCACGCGCGTGGAGGAGCTGTACGGCCTGCTGGTCGCCGACGGACCGGCCGGCGCCGACGAGCCGGGGCGGCCGGCCGACGCGCCGCTCGCGGTCAGCGGGGCGCTGCTGATGGTGCCGGGCGGGACGCTGTGGCACCGCGCGGACTGCCCGCTGGTCGCGGGGAAGGCGGAGGCGGTTCCGGTGGACGGGAAGCTGGTCGCGGGCGGTGAGCTGGGGCCCTGCCCGATCTGCGAACCCGCCGAAGAGACCGGCTGAAGCCTCGCCGATGTCCTCGCTGACGTACGACCTCACACTGGCCGGACTGTCGGTGGGCGCCGCGGCGGCGCTCACCGGGATCGGCCTGATCGTGACGTACCGGGCGACCGGGGTGCTGAACTTCGCGCACGGCGCGATCGCGATGGTGTGCGCCTACGCGCTGCGCGGCCTGGTGGTCGACCGGGGCTGGCCGCTGTGGTGGGCCGCCGCGCTGACGCTGCTGGTGGTGGCGCCGGGTATCGGGGTGGTGCTGGAGCGGTTCGTGTTCCGGCCGCTGTCCGTGCGGGGCGGCGATCCGGCGCGGACTCTGGTGGCGTCCATCGGGGTGTTCGTCCTGCTGGTGGGCGGGGCGGCGCTGGTGTGGGGGCAGGGGGCGCGGGACGACGCGCCCGTGCTGGTGCCGGCGGAGCCGTGGGGGCAGCTCGCGGTGGTGGTCGTGCTGGCCGCCGGTGTCGGGGTGGTGATCCGCCGGACGCGGTTCGGGCGGGAGCTGCGGGCCGTCGTGGACGACCGCCGGCTGGCCGTGCTCGCCGGTGTGGACGCGGACCGGGTGGCGGCGGTGGGCTGGGCGTTCGGCTCGTTCACGGCCGGTCTGACCGGCGTGCTGCTGGCGCCGTACGTGCGGCTCGACCCGTACGGGCTGCCGTTGCTCGTGATGGAGGTGGTGGCGGTCGCGGTCGCCGCGCGGATGCGCGGTCCGACGGTGGCGGTGGTCGTCGCGCTCGGCATCGGGGTGGCGCAGAGTCAGTTGACGCGGCTGCACCCGTCCGGGTGGGGCGAGCCGTTGCTGCAGGCGGTCGGCGCCAACCTCTTCGTCGTGGCGCTGCTGGTCGCCACCCTGGTGCTGCCCGGAGTCGGCACGCGCGACGCGCTCCCGCGCCCCGCCGCCGCGCGGGTGTCCGCTCCCCCGGGCGCCTGGATCGTGGCCGGGGTGCTGTTCCTGCTGCCGCTGGGCTTCGCCGGACTCGATCTGCACACGGCGGTGCAGGTGCCGGCGCTCGGGGTGGTACTGCTGTCGCTGGTGGTCGTCACCGGCCGGGGCGGGCAGATCTCGCTCGGGCAGGCGGCGTACGCGGGTCTGGGCGCCCTCTTCACGGCGCTGCTGGCGGCCGGCCGCTTCCCCGGCCTGCCCCGGCTGCCGGAGCTGGCAGCGCTCGCGGTGGCGGTCGTCCTGGTGGCTCCGCTGGGTGTGCTGACCGGCTGGCCGGCGATCGGCCGCAGAGGTCTGGCACTGGCGCTGGCGACGTTCGCGGTGGGCGTCGGGGTGAGCCGTTTCGTCTTCGACCAGCCGTACGCCACGTCCGGACTGTCCCTGGGCCGCCCGGCGGGCTTCGAGGGCGACCGGGCGTACTACCTCCTGGAACTGGCCCTCCTGGCGTGCGCGCTTCTCGCGGCCCGCGCCCTGCGCCGGGGCCGCACGGGCCGCGCCCTGGCGGCGATGCGGGACCACGAGGCGGGGGCGCGGGCGGCGGGCGTGCGCGTGCCCTCGCTGAAACTCCTCGCGTTCGTCTCCGGTGCCGCGCTGGCCGCGCTCGGCGGGAGCATGCTCGGCATGGGGCTGCGCGCCTTCGACCCGGCCGCGTACGACCCCGTACGGGGCCTGCTGTGGTTCGCCGCGGTGGTGGTCCTGGGCGCCGACAGCACCCTGGGCGCCCTTCTCGCCGCGGCCCTCCTGGTCGGCCTGGACGCGGGCGCGCGCGGGGGTGTGGCAGCGGCGGTGATCGGCGTCCTGGCGGTCCTGTCCGGCCGCTTCCCGGACGGCCCCCACCAGGCCCTGCGCGACGCGGCGGACCGGCTCCGCGTCCGGTCCCGCCCGACACCGACCCCCTTGGCCGCACGCCTCCGCGCCCGCCTGCACCCTCCAGGACAGCCACCGGGGCCGCCCCGGGTCCCGGCGGGTGCGACGGCGAAGAGCGCCGGGCCGCGACCGGGCACCCGGGCCGGCGAACACGGCGCCGGCTCCCGGACCGGGATGCCGGAACGGGCCGCCGCACCGGGCACCCGGACCGGCAAGCCGGGCACGGAGTCCCCCGGCCGTCCCGAAGCCGCCGGCGGACCACGGCCGTCGGCGGGCCGGCCCGACGACGGACCGGCCCGACGGCAAGACGGCGGGGACCGGGAAACCACCGAGGACACACGCGCCGCCGGACAGCCACCAGGGCTCCCGCGCGAGGGAGAACCGGCGGCCGGGGGACCGCCGGACGACGGGCCGCCCGACCGTGGGGCACGGGACCGGCCCACCGGCCCCGCGGCGCCGGGGGGATCGTCCACCGGGCGGGTCCGGGAGCCGCCCGGCCAAGAGGCGTCGCCCGCCCCGGCGCGCCGCCCGGCAAAACCGTACGCGCCGCACCGGCCCTCGGCGCCGGGCGCCCCCGCCCCGGTGCGTGCGAGCGGGAGCGGGGCCCCGGCGGGGCGTCGGCACACGAAGCTCTCCGCACCGGTCCCCGGCCCTCCCGTGCTCGCCGCCCGCGGTCTGCGTGTCCGTTACGGCGGGTTCGGCGCGCTGGACGGGGTGGATCTGGACGTCCCGGCCGGGCGGGTGACCGCCGTCGTCGGGCCCAACGGGGCCGGGAAGAGCACGCTGTTCCACTGTCTGGCGGGGACCCTGCGCCCCGCGCGGGGGTCGGTTTCGCTCGGCGGGCGGGACATCACGCGGCTGCCCGCGCACGCCCGCACCCGGCTCGGGATCGCGCGGACGTTCCAGCAGCTGGCGGTCTTCCCTACGCTGACCGTCGCCGAGAACGTGCGCGTCGGTGCCGAGCAGGGCCGGCTGCGCGATCCGGGCGCGGTGGAGCGGACGCTGCGGCTCTTCGGGCTCGACGGGCCGATGAGGGCGCGGCCCGCCGCCGGGCTGCCCACCGGGACGCTGCGCCGGGTGGAACTCGCGCGGGCCCTCGCCGCCGCCCCGCGCGTGCTGCTGCTCGACGAACCCGCCGCCGGTCTCGACACCGCCGAGGTCGCCGCGCTGGCCCGGGTCCTGAAGGCGCTGGCCGCCGACGGCACGGCCCTCCTGGTCGTCGAGCACGATCTCGACCTGGTCGCCGGCCTCGCCGACGTCGTGCACGTGATGACGGCGGGCCGGATCGTCGCCTCCGGACCGCCCGGGAACGTCCTGGACGCCCTCGGGGAGGCGGCCGGCCCGTGACCGCCATCGCCCTGCGTCACGCGCGCGTGCGTCACGGCCCCCTGGAGGCCCTGCACGGCGTCACCCTCACCGCACCCGGCCCCGGTCTCACCGTGCTGCTGGGCCGCAACGGCTCCGGTCGCACGACCGCCCTGCGCGCGCTGGCCGGTGACGTGCCGCTGTCCGGCGGGGCGGTGGTGTGGGACGGGCGGGACGTGACCGGCGTACCGGCCTACGAGCGGGCCCGGCGCGGGCTGTGCCTGGTGCCGGAGCGGCGGGCGGTGTTCGGTTCCCTCACCGTGCGGGAGAACCTCGCCCTCACCGACCCCGACCCCGCCCGCGCCCTCGACGCCTACCCGCGGCTGCGGCCGCTGCTGGAGCGCCGGGCCGGCACGCTCTCCGGAGGCGAGCAGCGGATGCTGGCCCTGTGCCGGGCGTTGTCGCCGCGCGTGCGCGTGGTGCTCGTCGACGAGCCCGCCCAGGGCATGTCGCCGGCGGTCGCGGCCCGTACGTACGCGCTGCTGGCCGCGCTCGACGCGTGCGTGGTCGTCGCCGAGCAGCGGCTGCCGCCCGCCCTGCACGGCCGTCCCGCCTTCGTGTACGTACTGCGCCGGGGCGCGGTGGTGTTCGCCGGGGAGGCCGGCGAACTCGGCCGGTCCGCCTCCGCGCGGCGGCTGTAGGGCCCCGTCCGGCCGGCCGGACGGGGCCCCGTGTCCGGGCGAGGGGGCGCGAGCAGTGCCGCGCCGGCCAGGACGGCCGTCGTACGGGTCCCGCGGATGTGGTCGCGGGTGTTATCGGCACATTCGGACATGCAGGTCCTTCCCGAAGGGCTCGGGGTCCCCGGGGCGGAGCGCCGTCCACCGCGTCATGGGACGCGTGGGCCGCGCTCGCCCCGTCCGCCTCCGGGTCGTGCGGTGGTGCTGTTCGTGGTGCGGTCGGCGGACGTACCCGAGCGGTGCTCGCTGCACACGGCGGAGGGATCCAAGAAGTCCCCGGCACCGGGATCAACCGACGCCCCGCCGTGCCAGGCCAGTTGCCGCTTACCTCGGGTAGCGGCGATTTCCGGCCACCCACTTCATTCCCTGATTTCAGGATTTGTCGACCAGCGGACAGGAAAGCCCGTGAGCCACCTCACCGCCTCAACGGCATTACACCAAAGGGAAGTTGACGATGAGTGTCCGATTTCGCGCCGCGCGTGACCACGTGCGCCGGATGGTTCGATTCCGTTCGCCCTGGAGCGTGACTGCCACCACAGATCGCCCGTTGTCTTCTTCATGAGCCGGGGACCCACCCGGACCACGGGCCGGGAGCCACCCGGCCTCGCCACGCACCGCATCCCGAGGGAGCCACCCGTGCCGCGCATGCTCGACGTCAGCGACGAGGTACGCGCCGAGATCGGCGACGAAGAAGCAGCCCGCCTGCTCGCCGGAGAGTCCGCCCCGGGCAGTTACGACTGCACCTCCTGCCGCACCCCGGGCGACCCGGAGCAGGAGCGCACCAGCACCGTCCTGTTCGTCGGGGACGAGACCGCCGTTCTCGCCTTCGCCCACGCCGGCTGCCTGCCCTCGCAGGTCGTCCAGGTCACCGAGGAACAGCTCCAGGGGGCCGTGCGGGCCATCGGCGGCGACACCGGGGAGCCGGCGTCCGCGGAGGCCGCTCCCGAACAGGCCGTGCTCGGGGTGACCAGCGGACTGGTCCTGATCTCCGGGGAGTTGCACCCGGCACTGGTCGTGGAGCCGACCGCGCCGGTCGCGCGGCCCGGTTCGCCCGGGGCCGGCGACGACTTCCTGCCGCTCCTCATCGAGCAGGGCTTCATGCCCCTGACCGAGCTGTCGGCCCTGCCGCCGGCGCTGCACGGCTGGTCGGTCCTGCTCGCCGCGGGGCAGCTGCACGCCGTGCTCCAGCCGAACCCGGGCGGCGGCCGTCCGGTGGCCTGGTGGCAGGCGCACCAGCCGCTCCAGGTCACCGACGGCTGGCGGTCGGCCGCCAACAAGCACCAGCGGGTGCTGATGTTCGCGGCCCCGGTCGGCTCGATCGGCCGCCAGCCGCGCGAGGACCTGCTGCGTGACGCGCTGGACAAGGCGGCGGCGAACGGGAAGCTCGTCGCCGCGGCGCTGCCCCTCGCCGGCCTCTGACCGCTCCCGCCGGCGCCCGGCCGGAGCACTGCCGACGAATGCCGCAAAAGGGCCGCATCCCTTACGGTACGGGGTCGTTTGGACATACGTGCACGCATACGACGTTCCCCGCCGCCAGTCCCTCGCCTCGGTCCCCGCACCCGTGCGCCCGGCTCAGGACTCACGGAGCGGCCTCTCGGCCACGCCGATCTACGACGCCCTCTACACCGAGTACGTCAAGTCCTTCCGTTCGCTGCCGGGTGACCGCAGCGGCGAGGAGGAACTGGGCTTCACCGCCTTCGGGAACATCCCGCACCGTACGGGCTCGTACGGCGGCCACAGCCCGAGCACGTTCGGCGCCTCCCTCGTGAGCGGCGCGTACGGCACGGGGGCGAGCGGCGGCCGCCAGGGCGCCGGGCCGCAGTGGCAGCGGGTCGGCACGGTCGGCCGGCCCGCCTCCGGGATGCACCACGTGCCGGCCGGACTGCCGCCGGCCCCGCGCAGGGGCGCCTGACCCGGGCACGGTGAAGGGGGGGGCCCGGCGGGGCCCCCGCCACACCCGGGC